>JAGVCD010000119.1 GCA_020059425.1 Chamaesiphon sp.
GGGTTATTAAATTGGCGACGGAACCAGTTGAATACCATGGAAATAAACGGGTTTTATAAAAATAGATATCACATCATATCCGATTCCGACGGCGGCATCAGAGAGGATTAACGGTGCGGTTGGGGTACGGTTATCCCAATTCTTCCGCTATATTTTCCGCAGGGCATCACTAACCTTGCGCAAAACGCCATTGATAAAGCGATGGCTCTCATCATCGCTGTAGCGTTTGGCTAGTTCGATCGCCTCATTGATGGCAATCCGATCGGGTAATTCCAAATACTTAATTTCCACCACTGCAATTCTCAAAATGTCTTGATCAATTTTAGCCAAGCGGCGCAGTTGCCAGTCCACCATATGACTACTCAGCAAACCATCAATTTCAACTTTGTTTTTGGCAATGTTGCTCAATATTTCTAGCGCATATTGCTGGACTTCTACTTGGTTGGTGAGTTGAATAAATTCCGGCATCTGCAAAGAATGCCCCAACCGATTAATGACCGATTGAGTCAACTCTAGGCTTTCTTGGAGCATCGTGCGGGCACTCTGCACGTCACTGGCTCGGGTTTCACTATGTAGGAGCCGTTCGTGACTACGTTGCAGCTCGGCGGTAGCGGTTTCTAAGCTTTCCTCCGCCTCGGTGCGCAAAGTGCGGATCGCCGCTAACACCAATTGGGATAGCTGTTGGCTAGCAATTTTCTCAGGAGAACTAGGTAGTTGAGATAATCCCAGTAGAGCTAGTTCACGCGCAATTTCACGGGGTTTCATGGGTCAAGAGAAATTTAGAAGGCGGTCAATTCTAGCACTTATGGGTACTTAAGACTCGTCTGTGGTGATGGCGATCGGATCTTTTTGCAGACTGGTCACCAACGGAGTCTCCAAAGTAGCTGGCACCAAAATATTGGGCGCATTCATCCCCGGACTGACAATGCCCCCAGAGACAATCACCTTAAAGGCATCTTCGACCGACATCGACAAATTCACCACATCCTGGGCTGGTACCACGGCATACCAACCAGTCGTGGGATTAGGAGTAGTCGGAATAAACAAGTTGAGCATCGGTTCTGGCATTTGCAGCTGAATTTCACTGTGCAGGGAACCAGTCACAAAGGCTAAGGCCCAAATACCACGCCGGGGATATTCCACCAAAACCACCTGCCGAAATCTGTTGTTGGAATCTTTGAGCAGGGTTTCCAGCAGTTGCTTCAGGGTTTTATATACTGAACCAGCTAAGGGAATAGCCTGGAGTAAGTGTTCTCCTAGGTCGAGTAACCATTTGCCAGCAATATTCCTGGCCATTAAACCAATCAACAAGATAGAAAGCAATGGTACTATCAAACCAACCAACAGATTTAAAAAACCTACCAAAATAGGATGCAATCCATCAAAGGGGTTGATTTGCTGAGGTATCTTGGTGAGTACATGAATAACCCAACTAGCTATGTTAATGGTCAGCCAGATGGTTGTAGCTAGAGGGATAACGACTAACAACCCAGCAATTAAGTCGTTTTTCAAGTCCTGGCGAAAGCGCTGGAACACAGGTGGTAAAATCTCCTTCAAGATTTAGATAGCTTTTTTGGGATGACCCCTATTGCCCGGAGGCGGAGGCATTTCCTCATATCTCTAGTTTTAGAGCTTCTGGCGGCATGTTGCAACATAATCATTACTTGCGCTGCCGGATACCATTGAAACCAATAAAGCTAAATCCGGCAGCCAGTAATAGACTAACAATGCTATTCCGAATACTGGTTTGCCACATGCGGATAGTGGAAGAGTCTTTGGCTGCTTGTTTTTGTTGGTTTATTTGTTGGAGAGCTTGCTGTTCTTTTTTAGTGATTTCGGCTGGATCAGTCTTGGCAATAGCTTCTAGCTGGGATTTTTGAGCCTGGAGCTGCTGTAAATCAGCGGGGGGAACTTTACCGCTCTTGATGGCTTGTTCCATAGCTGTGAGCTGTTTTTGAATGCCGCTTTTGTCTTTGATCGCCGTGACTTGATTTTTAACTTGGGTTTCAGTTTCACCAAACTTTTCAGTTATTTTGGTAACTGACTTATTGTGATGTCCATTGCCAACAAATGCCTGAAAAGGGGCAATGATGATAAACAAAAGACCTAAAATTACAGAGAAGATTGCTGCAAACAACCCAGTTTTACTCCTGGATGAACGATCCTCAATAGAAATATCCTGAATCCATTCTCCAAAGACTAGTAGTATTACGCCAATAATTAAATTCTGTCCTCGATCGATCAACTCATTACTAGCCGTAAACCACCAATTTTTGGGAGTGGAATTAGCAATGGCGGTTACATAAGAGGGTAAATCATTAGGGTTGGCAAAAATTTCATTCCGCAACCAATCAAAATCATTTAATTTGTAGGGCATGATCGCAAAGATCAGATCTACGAAAACAGCAACTATCAAAATTGCCCCCGTAGTTTTGGCAGCAAGGGATGTAATTAAACTACTATTGAATCTCATTTAGTTAAGTTAAGAGGTAGATTAGGATAGAGGGGAATGGGTCAATATGCTATTAATGAATTCTAAACACGGCGGCTTAAAATATTTTTACCAAAGTGATAGTCACTAATAAGATCGTACCAGATTTGACGATTGGTAATCTGGATACTGCTCAAGTATTAGTCAGATATTGGTTTTGTGATGGTTCAGCATAAAATATATTGGTATCGTTTTTGCAAGTAATAAATACTGGCCTCCATTTTTCTTTCTCTAACTTAACATCAATACTTGATACCATTTTTTGACACTGACTTGAATGTAGCAATTACTATATTTGATTCAGTGTCTAATATCTATGACCTATTGACCCTAATGTAAATATATTTTAAGTCAGAGTTATGCCCAAAATTTTAATCGTTTCGACACTGCCTGTGACAATTTCGTATTTCTTGTTGCCTTTTGCCAAGTATTTTCGGAAAATGGGCTGGCAAGTGGATGCGATGGCTTGTAATGTTTCTGCTGAAGCCGACTGTAGACAAGCTTTTGATCAAGTTTGGGACATGCAGTGGTCACGCAACCCGATCGAACTAAGTAACTTTTTTGTTACTCCTCAGCTCATTCGTAAGTTAGTACAGTCTGAAAAATATGACATAATTCATGTCCATACACCTACAGCTGCTTTTGTAACCCGTTATGCTCTCAAAGATCTAA
>JAGVCD010000203.1 GCA_020059425.1 Chamaesiphon sp.
AGCTTTGACTTGGGCGGTCTATGCTTTGGCTCAAAAGCAGTTGCTCCAGCAATTAACTTCTGGTCAGATTATGTGGATCATCTATGGCTGTTGCGGGGTAATTTTTAGTTGTTTCGCTCATCCGGCCAGTCTGGTGAATCTGTCGGCAATTCAATGGGGGATGTTAATTTTTTGTGGCTTGAATACTTTCGTGGCCTATGGAGCGTTTGCAGAGTCTTTGCAACATTGGCCAGCTTCGCGGGTGAGTGCGGTGCTGGCCATGGCACCAATTATCACGATCGGGGCCATGGCGATCTTCGCTCCGGGGCTTTCTCTTCATGCTGAAAAAATTACTACGCTAGGTGTTCTGGGCGCAGTTGCAGTGGTGAGTGGTTCGATCGGCATTGCCTTGGGTCATCGACGGGAGCAAGTTCAGAAATCAGATTCATAACCAAACCCCAATCTCTTCCGATCGGCAGAAATCCCGAAGTGCAGAAATGCTTACTCGGCAGAGGATACCATGTAGTTCTCCCTGAAAAATGGATTATGATAGATGAACAATTCTTCTGTAGAAGTGAAATTTTGCTTCTCGAACTTTTTTAGCAACGGTTTTGGCAGGGCGAACTATGGGACAGGCGCAGGATGATGAAGTTTTAGTCCGTGAGTTGTTAGCTGGGGTAGAAAGTGGCTGGAGTGATAATACTGTAGCGGGCTGGCTGGTTGAAAAGAATATTAAAGATTGGGATTTGGCACAGTGGTTGAAAGAAAATGGTGTATCACTGAGAGCCAATATTAATGAAAGAGAACAGTTGTTATGTTTGGCTAGCTTGGGGAGAGGTGCATTAGCTAAAGTGGCAGTAGAGATGTTACAGGAAGGGGAAGATTGTTTTAATCAAGGCAACTATCTATGTGAATTGGGTAGGTATGAAGAGGCGATTACTAGTTACAAGTGTGCAATTAATATTAATCCTGATAACTACAATGCATGGTTTAACCTAGGCTATGCACAAGGCATTCTAGGACAATATAAAGATTCCATTGACAGCTTGAATCATGTAGTTGAAACTCATCACGATGATCATATGGCCTGGTATGGTCGAGGTATTTCACTACGTGAGTTAGGAAAATATGCTGAAGCGATCATTAGCTTTGACAAAGCAATTGAGATAAATCCTAGTAAATATGAAGCTTGGTCTAATCGAAGTGCTTCATTACGTGGTTTAGGAAAATATGCTGAAGCTGTTATTAGTTACAACAAAACGATTGAGATAAATCCTGGTCATGATAGGGATTGGATCAATCGAGGTACTTTATTATGTAATTTCTTTGGAGAAAACAAAAAAGCACTCACTGACTTTGAACAAGCAATTAAAATTAATCCTAATAATTATGTGACTTGGTTTAACCGAGGTAATGTACTATGTGAATTGAGAAGGTATGAAGATGCAGTTGATAGTTACGATAAAGCGATTAAAATTGATCCTAACGAACATCTCGTCTGGCATAACAGAGGAATTATCAAAGGTGATCTCGATGGTTACGAGGCACAAATTGATGCTCTTCATCAAGCTTTTGAACATATTCACCCCGACACACACCCTGAAGGCTGGGCTTTCCTTCAACACCAGATTGGATGCACCCACTACAAAGAGGGCGAAAACCAACTTTTTAATCATCGACGAAATCCCTACGCTTACTACGATCGCGCTCTAGCCAGCTACAGTAAAGCCCTCAAAGTCCTCACCCGCAAACAATTCCCCCAACTCCGCCTCGAAACCCTAATCGACACCGCCAAAGTCCACCTCGCCCAACAAAACACCACCGCCGCTCTTCAGTGCAAAAAAGAAGCCTTCGCGATCCGCCAAGATCTCCTCAATGCTGAACCAACCACTGAAGGTAAAAAACGTCTCCAACTCCAATTCTCTGGCCTCCGCCACCTCAATGTTGATTTCTTCATCGCCAGTAACGATCACATCCAAGCCCTCAGAGCCGCCGAACTCGATAAAAATAATTGCCTGACATATCTCCTCTCCGCCCTGGAAGAGACAACCATCAGCCCCAGCTATGCCCAGATGCGGCAGCTATTAACCACTAATCCAGCCACCCAAAAAACAAGCATCATATATTGGCACCTCAGCCCCGACCACCTCACTACTTTCATCCTGACCGCCACCGACTCCCAGCCACTAATTTACCAGAGCGATGATCCATCAAAAAAGCCCCACCAAAGACGAAACCAAGCACAACAACTAGCCGAATGGATCAAAGAATGGGACACCCAGTATCGGGATTATGGCAGCAAAAAATCAGCCAAAACCCAACCCATCATTGACGACGTAACTACAAAAGAGAAAGAACAACACCCTTGGCGAAAAAATCTACCCGACTGCTTGGCACAAATCAGGCAGATTTTAGAAATTGATGAAATCTGTAAACTATTGCCTACCAACTTAACCAAGCTAATTCTCATTCCCCACGGCGACTTACATCGATTTCCCATCCACACCTTTTTCCTAAATAATGCAGCGTTACCAAGTTTGCAAGGTTGTACTTACCTCCCATCAATTCAGATTGGGTTAAACCTGCAAAGTCGATCGAACCCCAACAAATCCTATACCCCGTTACTCAGCGTCGAAGATCCCAAAACGCATCAAGACGCAATGCCCTTCGCCCAAATTGAATCTGTGATCGTCCGGCATCTACTCCCAGCCCATGCCGACAATACCTACATCGATTCTAAATCTGCCAATTTAACAACCGTCGAAGAAGCCCTAAGTAAATCTCACGCCAGCTTCCATTTCACCGGACACGCAGCCCACAACTCCCGTCATCCAGAAAACTCTGCCCTCGCCCTCACCGATGAAGCACTCACCGCCAAAAGAATCGCTCAACTCAATTTATCCAGCTACAACCTAGTCACCCTCGCCGCCTGTGAAATGGCTATTACAGGCAACAAAAACATCGACACCGAATATATCGGTTTAACCAGCGCCTTCCTGCAAGCTGGAGCGGCCAACATTCTCAGCACTCTGTGGCAAGTAGACGAAATCGCCAACGCTTGGTTTACCATTTATTTTTATCAACAAATCTTAAGTGAAAAATCACCCATAGCCGCGCTCACTATTACTCAGCAGTGGTTGCAAACAGTCACTTGGCAGGAACTAGTTGATTGGTTAGCTCAATTCAGCTCACTAGAAATAGTCGAGGATTACGTCAATAAAGAAATCTTGGACAAAGAGAGTAAAATAAGATTAAATCGAAATACGAAATATAGTCATCCTTATTATTGGGCGGCTTTTACACTTACAGGGCAGGGTTAGATTATGAGCTTTCCTAAAAATAAAATTAATCTTGAGGTGCTGCTCTATGCTCTCTCCCAACAATTAGAGTCTTTGCCCCCAGATTTGCAACAATCGCTCACCGAAATTGGACAAGCTCTGCAAGCAAATCCCACTGACGAAAATAAGATCGAAATCCGCGAGTTAGTCTCAAGATACCAACCGCTAGAAATAGTTTATAGAAATGCTTTGACTCAATGGAATCAAAGCTATGTATCTCAAGAACGCACTAAAAGTTTAAGTTCAGCTTTTTCTATAAGATCGGGAATAGACGAATTGTCGATCGAGAGTTTATTATTACCTGCAAATGATTGGGTATCAGCCGCCAAACAATTAGTAAATAATCTAAGTTCGCCACAGACTCCAGCTCAATTCTGGGATAAAACCGATCGAATGGCAGTTATGGTAGCAGGTGGTATTGCTTTAGGTAGTATGGTCGCTCAACTTCCTGGCGCAATTATTGGTGGAGTTGTAGCCGCAGGATATGGATGGTACATTGGATTTAGTAAAACCAAACATTCAGATAAATCCACGCTTATTCAACTAAGTTCTGAAGAAGTAGCACAACCCGATCTACAACTTCAATATCAAACATCTCTGAATGAAGTTGAAAATCTGTTTTGGAGTCGAGAAGCTCACGAATACATAACTAAACAGAGCAAAAAATTTGATGAAATGCTTCCTGAATTAATAGAACGTTATGCCGGAGAATATATTTTATTTGAAGATGGTCGGGTGATCGATACAGATATTGACGAAGATATGTTACTTGATCGTGTCTGGAAAACGGATTTTGTTAAAGATCGGATTGCCAAATACAATAGTGTTTTTTGTCATTTAGTTCCATCGGCGGAGCCTCATATTGAGGCAGTCGGTAATGCCTGATATTCCTTATACGAAAGTCAAAGGAATATCTCCAATTCCGATTATCACTATTTATTTTAATAACCCTGACAATTCTTCCATGACGGCTAATTCTGGCTGTGGAATTCTTGATACTGGCTCGGATTTAACCATTGTTTCCTTTGGAATTATTTCTCAGCTTCAGGCAACTGCTACCGATAAACAAAAAGCTATCCCCTTTAGAGGTTTAGGTCGATCAACCCAAGGTATTCCTTATCGTGTTGGGATGAGCTTTGATGGCACAGCTTTTTTCGGGGTAAAAGTAATTGCTGTCCCTGACGATGTTCTTAGTGGTGAAGTTATTATTGGACGAAATATTCTCAACCGTTACGCGATCGAATTCGATGGACCAAATTTAGTATTTAAAATTACAAATAATAAGAAGTACAATAGCTAATATTACACACTGGTATTACAGCTATAACTAAGTTTAGATGAATATAAATTTTTTGTATGTTTGGTTTGGCGTGATGATAGTTTTTTTAGTTGCTGCTCCATTAATTAGAAGAAACCAAAACAGAAGTGCCTTGCAAGGGCAAGATTTTGTAATAGTAGGTTTTGCTATCGGTGGAGTAATTGCATTGACAAGAGTCATAATAAAAGTAATCTCAGATGAAAAATTACAAACTACTATTGACTGGGATGGTACGGTCGCTATTTGTATCGGTTGTGGATTTGGAATTTACCTTTCAATTAAAGAAGTGATTAAATTATTTTAAGAAAATACAACCCCCTATTCTCATCGGCAGCAACATCTATTGATCGTGGCTACCAGCAACCCCAAACACCTATCTTTATTTGTTGATGCGAGAAACTGGCAGGATATCTAAGTAGTGAGTGGCTTGATTGGCATGGCCTGGGGTAAGGGATAGGAAATCAAATTAGCTGCTGCTGGGGCACCGGCGCGGGGACTTTACTGGCCAGTCGATCGATCAAGGGCGGTACCGGGCAATCTAGCAAAATGGCGATCGATCTCATTAAATCCACCCCATCCAGATGAGTTTGGCGGTGGGCGGTGAGTATTTCTAAGCCAGCAACGATTAATAATTGCTTGATTTTAGGAGAAGCCGCAGCGATTTTGGCCAGCTGCGTTTGGAAATCTCGCCATGGCAATTCCGGGGGGAGTTCACTGGCCAGATGCGCTGGTAGCCGCAACATAGCTCCTTGAAAAACTATATTGCGATCGTGAGCACAACCGCGCTGTGCCAAAGTTCCTAAGATATTACGCATTTCGATACCCACTTCCTCGATCGACTGATAAATTTCTGGGGGCTGAGCGGGATTAAGTCGATGTTGTAAAATTAGGTAGGCTAGGCTGTTTTTCCAATTGTCAGGAGGCAGCAGAGCAACTAATTGATAACTAGATTGCAGTAGCTGCTGGCCAGATTCAGTCCCGCTTATTTTTGCCAGATGTTGATCGATAGTTTCAAGGCGCGGCGCATGATCAGCTTGCCATAGAGCAGCGACTTGTTCAATAACGGCGGGTTCTTCCCACTGCGCCAAGGCATTCAACTGTTCTTGATATTGATCGGCAGTTAGCAATAGATAATAGACATGAGCCAGATGAATCAGAGATGCATCATTTTTAGGGGTAGACGGCTCAGTAAA
>JAGVCD010000234.1 GCA_020059425.1 Chamaesiphon sp.
CGCTTGCTCTGTTGGATTGGAGCTGTGGAGCAAAGCGTCGGAAACGTTTTGTTGATCGACCGGGCTGCGGTTTTGACTGAGCTTATACTTACCTTCCAAGCGAGTTACCGCTATTTCAAAGCCAATAATGCCCTTCATCATTCCTTCTCGATATTCCTGGGACAAGCTATGCCAGCGGGCTTGGTAACTCGCTTCGTAATTGTCCACCATCTTATTAATCATTTTGTTCATCAACTCTGGCGAGTCGTTAAAGGTAATGATTTGGGGTGTGCCATAGGCATGAACGGCAATGTAGTTCCAAGTTGGGACGTTCTCTTGTTTCTCGTAGGCAGTGGGTGAAATGTAAGCATGTGCGCCAGTGAAAATCGCCAGCGATTCCGCTGCGGCAAAAGCTTGCCATTGAGAATTTTGTTGGGCGAGATGACCAATTAATTTGACTACATCTTCTTCGATGGTAACGACCAAGGGAATATGTGAGCCACAGGGTACACCATCTTGATCGATCGATACCAAGGTAGCAAAACTGTTGGCTTGCATGAAGGCTACCAGCTTGTCTACATTATCTTCTTGGAAAGCTGTTGGTCTGTACATAGAGGCTGAATTTTTTCTACAGACTATCACAACATGCCGGGTGCCTGGGTTGACATCAATCTTGAGCGATTACCATGCAATCTTAAAGATGGCTGGCCAAAATTTCTATGATAAAGCTGGCATGATTTTTAACTGTAAGTTTTCCTGGATTTTGGGTGCTTGATTCTGAATAGCAGCGATCTTGGCTGCTAATTCCGGAGCAGGTAAAGGCTTGCTAAAGAAAAACCCCTGAACTCCATCACAGCCGACCGATCGTAAAAAATCTAGCTGTTCGATCGTCTCCACTCCTTCGGCAATTACCGTTAATTGCAGCTCATGACCCAAATTAATAATCGTGCGCACAATCCCGGCATCGATCGAACTCACCCCATCCCCCTTTAGATCTTTAATAAAAGATCTATCTACCTTGAGATGGTCGAGGGGTAAATATTTGAGTGCCGCCAGGGACGAATGTCCTGTGCCAAAATCATCTAAAGATACCTGAATGCCCAGGGCGCGGAGCTGTTGCAAAATGTCGATCGTTAGTTGCAGATCTTGAATGGCCAGACTTTCGGTAATTTCCACTTCCAAATACTCAGGAGCCAGACCACTATGATCGAGTGCCATCATCACAATTTCAATGAAATTAGGCTGCTGAATTTGTTTGATTGATAAATTTACAGCGATCGGGAAATAGCCAACTCCTTCTTCTTGCCACAATTTATTTTGTTGACAGGCTGTATGTAAAACCCATTCACCAATCTGATTGATCAGACCAGTTTCTTCGGCCACCGGAATAAACTCGGTGGGGCTGATGAAATGCGCTTGATGGTCATAGCAACGAATTAAAGCCTCCACCCCAATTACCTGACAATTATTAATATCAACTTGTGGTTGGTAGTGCAGCACGAAATGTTGTTGATTTCCTTGACTATCATGTAACTTTACTCCCCTAAAAAGGCTGTCATGAATAGCTTGATATAAGATATTGGCCAATCGTAGTTGATCGACAGCAGTGGTACTGGTAACTGAACTGTACATTTCGTAGTGATTACGACCCTTTTGTTTGGCTCGGTACAGTGCCGTATGGGCATGTTTAAGCAATGTATCAGCATCATCGCCATCGTAGGGTGAAATGGCAACTCCCATACTGGCTTGAATATATAAACTATTACTTTCTAAATAGGGAAAAGTATCTTCAAACTCAAAGGGAGTACTCAGGGTCTGGAGGATAATTTTCGTGATATTTTCTATAACTGTGATGTCGTTAAAAGATGACACCAAAAAAGTGAATTCATCGCCGCCCCAGCGACCAAGCAAGTCGTAAGTGACATTTGTTTGGCGAAGTCTGGTAGTAACCATTTGTAATAGTCGATCGCCAATACTATTACCCAAAATGTCATTAACATTTTTGAAGCGATCTAAGTTTAAAAATATTACTGCTAATAGTTCACCTTTTTCCTGAGTTTTAGCTAAGGTTAAGGTGAGCCGTTGTTGTATAAGCAAGCGATTGGGTAAGCCTGTCAACAAATCGTAGTAAGACTGCTGGCGGAACATGTTTTCAATGCGTTTTTGCATGATGCCAGTATATAAATGCACTATCAGTGCTTGTGCTAGTTGCAATTCTGCTACTGTCCATTGGGATGGCCCATTGCTCGAACGAAACAATGTGAGACAGCCGATCGACTGATTGCTATAGCGCAGGGGCAGAATCAGTAAAGATTGAATACAGGCATGATGAAAAGAATAATATAGTGGTTCTAAGATTAAATGTTGATAGATATCAGCGATCGCATAGACCTGTTCCGGCTGTTCTTGACCATTTTTGTAACCGCTATTATAAATAGCTCGCTGCCACAGAGCATTTTTCTCGACTTCAATAAGAATATCTGGCTGTTGACCGTGGGTAAAAACTTGAGCTGCTGTATTAACAGGCTCAGCTATCACATATAACCGAGCACCACTAGCCCGAAAAGCCTCCGTCAATTCCACCAGTAATTGTCTCTCCGGAGCTGGAGTTTGTAAAAGGTTGCTGATTTTTTGAATCAATAGCCCTTGATCACTGTGAGACTGAGCATGTGCCACCAACTCCACCTGAGCAATCCCGATCGATATTTGATCGACCAAGATTTGGAGTGTGTGTAGATGTTTAGAGCTAAAACGTTTGGAATGCCGAGTTTGACAAGAGACAAATCCCCATAATTGATGCTGATGAACAATAGGCAACAACAAACAAGTTGTAACGCCCATTTCTCGCATCTTAGCTTGATAGTGAGGATGGCTGGGACGATGATAACTGAGATTTTTTTTGATCTGGTTTTTGGGCGAATGGTAAACGGTAGTTCGACCAGCGTTTAAATCAATCAAGAGCTTTTGTCGCTCACTGACAAACAGCTCGCGTTGGGATGGGGAAATTAGGGCTTCTACTTTGGTGCCGATGAGACTAGGTAGGCGATGATCTTTGATAGCTTCGGCGATTACTTCTGC
>JAGVCD010000118.1 GCA_020059425.1 Chamaesiphon sp.
AATGGCATCGAAGTAGCCTATCAGAATTCGATCGAACTCAAAACCCAGCTGCTGACCCAGGCTGCCGCTCAACACTGGCCCGAACTGGTGCGTAGGCACCATCCGGCTTGGGTAATTGGGGATACTGAGGCGGATGTTTGGTCTGGTCGCAATTTGGATATTCCTACCATTGCCTTGACCTGTGGAATCCGTAGTCATGGCTATTTACAAAAGCAGTCACCGACTATGATCCTGGCTGATTTAGTATCAGCCAGTAATCATTTGGTACGCACAACTGTTTCTTGCGCTTAAGTTTTAAAGCCGCCGACGGGGGCAATTTTACTCAGGCGCAAATCCGGGTGATCCCCTTGTACTTGGCCGACATTCCATTCATTTTTGAACAGTAATACGGGCTGCTCTAAGTTGTCTTTGACTACCATTGTATTGAACAGTGTCCCGGCGGCTTCTAGGGCTGGCCAGCCATCTAACACCCAGCGTGCTACCGAATAACCCAGAGGATCGAGCAGAGTCTCGACTCCATATTCATTTTTTAGCCGGAACTGGACAACCTCAAACTGCAGCTGTCCGACAGCCGCGAGAATCGGATTGCGTTTGGCATCATCTGCTGAATACATGATTTGGACAGCGCCTTCTTCCCGTAATTCAGTTACGCCCTTTTGAAACTGCTTGAATTTGGAGGGGTTGGGATTGCGCAAATAGGCAAATAGCTCGGGCGAGAAACAGGGAATCCCAGCATATTCCAGCTTGTTACTGCCGGTATAAATGGTGTCGCCGATCGCAAACACCCCCGGATTATTTAAACCAATTACATCGCCGGGATAAGCTTCATCGATCGATTCCCGGTCTTGGGCAAACAGCTTTTGGGGTCTAGATAAACGCACCGTTTTACCAGTGCGGGTATGACTGACTGCCATGTCTTTTTCAAATCGGCCAGTACAGACCCGCACAAAAGCCACCCGATCGCGATGTTTGGGATCCATATTGGCTTGTAGCTTAAACACAAACCCCGAGAATTCGGGATAGTCCGGTTTAATGTGACCTAAATTAGACTCGCGACCACCAGGCTGGAGAGCATATTGCAAAAAGTACTGCAAAAATAGCTCCACTCCAAAGTTGGTCATCGCACTGCCAAAAAAGACCGGAGTCATTTTCCCAGCATGGATGGCGGCCAGATCTAGCTCAGCTCCTACTCCATCTAGCAACTCCAAGTCGTCCTGAAATTGCTGGTACAAATCCGGTTCAATTAGCTGGGCTAAGCGGGGATCGCCGATTTCAAATAGCGCATCTGTGGCTTCTTTTTTGCCGTGCGCTGTTCGCTCAAATAAATGGATTTTTCGTTGATGTCGATCGAACACCCCTTGAAAGCGATCGCCACTACCGATCGGCCAATTCACTGCATAGGTTTGGAGACCCAATTCTTTTTCAATTTCATCGAGTAAGTCTAGGGGCTCCCGTCCTGGTCGATCTAGCTTATTGATAAAAGTAAAAATTGGTAATTGCCGCATCTTACAAACTTCAAATAGCTTGCGGGTTTGCGGCTCCAAACCTTTAGCTGTATCAATCAGCATCACGGCATTGTCAGCGGCAGCTAGAGTGCGGTATGTATCTTCACTAAAGTCTTGGTGTCCGGGAGTGTCTAACAGATTGATCTGAAAGCCATCATAAACAAATTGCAATACCGTCGAAGTTATAGAAATCCCCCGCTGTTTTTCCATTTCCATCCAGTCGGAGGTGGCTTTACGCTGATCTCGCCTCGCTTTGACCGCTCCGGCTTCATGAATCGCTCCCCCATACAGCAATAACTTTTCAGTCAGCGTTGTTTTACCAGCATCGGGGTGAGAGATAATTGCAAAATTTCGCCGCTGCTCTACTGCGGTGGTGAGTAGCTGAGGCTGAATTTCCGTAGACATTTCGGGTGGCCGCTGAGCATAACATCAGCTAGTTTAGCATTTTCGTTCCGGCGCAAACCCTGGCTAGAAATATTTCTGGTGGCCAACCTGGAGATAGATCTAGTTGTCAGACTTGCCTGCCGACCACTCCTTATGTAATACCTTGGTTAAGCTCATTTCTGATCTTAGCCATTTCTACATATATCTTACGAGCACGATTTACTCCTCCTAATGGTTGATGTTCTACTAGAGAATGCCAGGGCGAAAATGACTGCTTTTCATCAAGCTGTTGACGTTCTGCGGTATTAAAATCTTGTGGCGGTATTTTAATTGTTGCTACTTTTACGTAAGGTGATTCTTGCTCATCCCACTTAATGGTGGGATCCTCAATGGGCATCTTAGATGCATCTGTTTGCAGTTGAACCTTAAAGTCGAAGAACGTATCCTTATTGGCCAAATGATTAGTTATGACCTCGCGTAAATAATTATTTTTATCTGTGAAATTTTCTAGGTTTAACAATTCTTCACTAGTTACATGAGGAACCACTGCAAATTTGATGGCTTGCTCACCCAATTTATAAGGAGTTGCACTCCAGTAAGGTATTTCTAAGGGGTGGAATGGCTGAGCAGTCTTTGCATTGATTTCTCGCACTAATTTCAGGGCGTAAGCAACCGCTCTGAAATTTTCTTTTAATTCTTCAGGTATATCCTTTAGCGTCCCATCTGCATTGAAAGTTATTTTTTTATCCTGTAGCGCTTTTAGAATAGGAAAAAAATTAATATATCCTTGCACATCCCGAATAAAGAAAGTAGGGCTGTTCATAAGAATAAAATCTTGTTCGCCATGATGAGCCGCATTACTAATAATTTGATCTCCCTCAACGTCCATTAATTTAATGGCCATCCCCCGAACATCACCCACTGTATCAGGTATCAGGTTTCCCCGATCGCTCCCAGCATTAGAAAAACGAATCCAAACAGGATAGGTTTTTTTTGTTTTAAATGCCCCTACTTTTAATAAAGGATTGGAGATATTTTCCTCAACAATAAATTCTCCTTGAACGTAGGCATGACTTTTCGGATGCTGATCTCTCATGGTGGGAGAATGGGGCTTGCATTCCATTGAGGATCTACCGATTCTCAATATTTCCTCAATTAGTAACTCTTCACCGGCTGGTGGATACTCTTTTCCCAGTTCTAGCGATTCTCCTGCCATAGTATTTTAGTCTCTCTGATGTAATTTTCTTGAACACAAGTGTATTGTCAAGCCAGCTAACTACTGTTTGTATTAACGGGTTCAGTCTAACATTTTATATGGTTTACTTCGAGTGACAAATGTCGATATATCAACAGAAAACAGAGCTGTTATGCGGAAATTCATGGGCATCAACCCCTGAAGTTGGATATCTGAGTGAATAACTCTCGCTGGATATAAATATGGCGAAAGTTGCTACACAATATCGCCGATCGCCTCAAACTCTGGCAAGCAAATTACACGTCTAGGAGATCTGCTGCTTATTTCTGCTAAATAGTCTTCTGCAATACAGTTTTGGCCAGAGATTTAGGGCAAGATAATATCTGTTATATTACCGTCCCTATTATGAATGTTGTACTAGACGGACGCTACAAAATAATTAAAAAAATTGGCCGGGG
>JAGVCD010000165.1 GCA_020059425.1 Chamaesiphon sp.
CCACGCTCAGAAAACAAAGTTGCAATATCTTGGAGGCTTTTATAGTTTTGTTCTCTGGTGATTTTCAGTCTTCCGTGACTCAGCCTGAGTAGTTACGAAATAAGAACAAAGGAAAAGCTTCCTGTAAGCTGGGCAACAACACAAAATAATTTGGCTAATGCATATAGTGATAAGACTATAGGAGATAGAGAAAATAATCTGGAAAGGGCAATCGAGGGCTATGAATCAGTACTGGAAATTTACACCAAAGAAAATTTTCTTATCGATTGGGCAATGGCTCAAAATAATCTCGCTAACACATATAGAAATAGGATTAAAGGAAATAGAGCAGAAAATCTAGAAAAAGCAATCAAGGGCTATAAACTAGCGTTAGATGTCAGAAAAAAGGAAGAATTTCCCAGAGATTGGGCAATGACTCAACATAATCTGGCTGATGCTTACAGTAGTAGGATTAAAGGAGATAAAAAAGATAACTTGGAACAGGCAATTGAATGTTGTCGAGCTACCTTGGAAATATACACTGCTAAAGCATTTCCTAGTGAATGGGTGGAAGTTCAGTTACAATTAGCCCAAATTAGCATAGATAAACTGAATAACTATCAAATAGCTATTGTTCATCTGCAAGCAGCATATGAACAATTGTCAACAAATCATAAAGATACTGGTTTGCTTGCCCAAACGATGTTTGAATTAGCTCGCTGCTTTCACAAAACAGGTGCCTTAAGCCAAGCCAAAATATATTTCAAAGACTCCATTCGTCTTTACCAACGGTTAAAACAACCAGCCCAAGTTGCCGCCGTCACTTCTGAACTAGGAAATCTTGAATTGCAAATGGGTCAGATCGACGATGCCCGAATTCATTTACAAGCAGCCTTGGATTTCTACCAAACCACTGACAATTTACAACGCATTGCATCCATCCAAGAACTCCAAAAATATCTGCCTGTGTCCAGTGACAAAATAGCATCATGAGCCTCAAAGACTACAAGCAAATTTTTCGGCAATGGGGTCTCAGTGATAATCCCTTCGATTTCGCCCCGCCCGATGAAATCGAACAAGTAGCTGCCATCTTTCATGGCCGAGCACAGGAGCTAGAAAGCGCCTTACCAGCTCTCTACGAAGGCCGCAACGTCCTAATTCGCGGCACCTGGGGCATCGGTAAAACCGCACTGATCAAAACCCTGCTGTATCGCCTTCAGCAAGAAGTCGCCGAGTTACAAGAAGAAATGTTGGTGCTATACCTGGGTGGAATTCCCAAAGCTACCACCGCTGACTTTTATCGTGCCGTGCTGTTAGCAATCACGCAGCAAATGTCTGGGCAAAGCGAAGATGCCAAAAAAGTAGCCGATAGCCTGACAGGGATGTCAATTCAAACCAGCAAGACCAAGACAGAGGGTGGCGTAAACCTGGGAGTATTTTCTATTAAGCTCACCAGCGAACCAAACTCCTCGGACATCAGAGAAAACGAGATCTATCAGCAACTATTATTTTGGTTAAACGAAGCTGAAGAAATTTACAGCAAAGTAGTGATCGCTGTTGATGATTTGGACAAAAGAGATACCCCGATCGTTCAAGAAATTATTGAAAATAGCTTGGATCTATTTCGGCAAGGCAAAAGACGCGCTTTTATTATGACTGGCCGGGGCTTCACCGATCTGCAAGAAGCTACTCTATTCTCCTTAGGCATTTTCAGCGAAGATATCAATCTTCAACGCATGAGTGATGTAGACCTGCGGCAGATTGTGATTAATTATCTCAACACGGTGCGTCAGCAACCTAGTGATAGCATTGCCCCTTTTACGTCTGAAGTACTCGATCGAATCATTGAATATGCTCAAGGTACGCCGCGCCAGCTGAACTACATCTGTGAAAAAGTTCTTCGCCAAGCTGCCATGAAAAAACATCTATCGATCGATATGACAGTCTGGCAAGCTATTTGGCAAGAGATCCAAAGCAGTCTGATGCAAGATCTTAGCCCCCATTTGCGACGGCTACTCTACATCGCTTACGAACAAAAAGGTATCAGCGAAGATATCTCCAACTCCACCCTCGATCAACTTGGTGCGTTGACCTTTACCTCGATTCTCCCAGAACTCAAACAACTAGAAAGTATGGACTTAATGATGCGTATTGAAGATGCCAAAGGTTTTCGCTTTGTCCCCTCTAAACTCTATTTACCGCCCACCGAGAAAACTTCAGATTAGAATAGCTATTCTATGACACTCCCCGCTAGTAAATACGCTCAGACAGAAAATCTTATTCCAGTAACCACTATAAAATCAACCTCACCATTGACAGCCTTGGCTCCCATGCAAGACGTGACCGATGTTTTCTTTATGAACGCGATCGCCGACTATGGCTGCCCCGATTACTTTTTTACTGAGTATTTTCGGGTACATGAAAGTTCTGGCGTAGATAAACATATTCTGCGATCGATCACCGAAAACACTACCCAGCGGCCAGTTTTTGCTCAGATGATTGGCGAGAGCATCCCCGATCTAGTGCGAACAGCCCAACTATTGAGTCATTATCCAGTGGCAGGTATTGATCTAAACCTGGGTTGCCCGGCTCCCCGCGTATATCGAAAAAATGTGGGTGGTGGATTATTGCGCGACCCGGACAAGATCGATCGAATCCTGGGAGAGTTGCGCTCGGCGGTAACTGGTCGCTTGACTGTAAAAATGCGGACTGGTTTTGAGGATATATCACAGTTCGATCGACTGCTCAATTTAATCGATAAACATGATATTGATTTGCTAAGCTTACATGGTCGCACCGTCAAAGAAATGTATCACGGCGCTGTGCATTATGATTTAATTGCCCAAGCGGTGCAACGTTTGCGATGTCCGGTGTTAGCGAATGGCAATGTTAGTTCGGCATCTTCAGCCCTGGTGGTACTGTCCCAAACCCAGGCGGCGGGAGTGATGGTGGGACGGGCGGCAATTCGTAATCCTTGGATTTTCCGGCAAATTCGGGAAGCCTTGGCGGGTCAAGAGCTATCGATCGTCACTTTAGAGCAGGTCAGAAGATATATCGATCGACTATATCAAATGCAGATCGGAAAATTAGTGCCAGATAGGGCTCGCCTGAGCCATCTCAAAATGTATTTAAACTATATCGGCCAAGGGGTTGATGCGGCTGGGATATTCTTGCGGGATATGCGCAAAGCTCAGACTGAAGCAGAATTATTTGGGGTGTGCGATCGAGATTTGCTCACTCATCCAAATCAAGTATTTCCGATGGAGCCATATCCAGGACTTTTGGCGCGGCCTAAATCGGAGGAGTATCACCCAAACTGATTGCTAATTATGTAAAACACAAATATTTGTCACTGTAAAGCACTTTCTAGCATGGCCTGAAAAAATGTGTTTAAAGAAATACCGGATGCTTTAGTCATTGCTGACAGGACACTGGTTTCAGCAAAGGAGCAGTATAAACCTGCTTCCAAAAAGTATGGGTTGCCGTGAGGATCAATCCGAAAGTCAAATAAACTGTAGTGGCGACAGCCTAGAGCC
>JAGVCD010000353.1 GCA_020059425.1 Chamaesiphon sp.
GCTCCTAACAACATCATTTGGTGGAGTTCTTGAACTAACAAATAGGCGGTGAGTGCTGGTCCAATCAACATGGCAATCACCAAAATCACTCCCACGGCTTGCATACTAGCAATAATAGTGAGGGTAATTGCCATCATGAATCCTACATAGATAGTATTCACTGGTAAACCACTGGCTTGAGCAGCTGTGCGATCGAATACATAAAACAACAGCTCTTTATAAAATGAAACCACTGCTAACAAAATAATCGCTGTAATAATGGCGGTGCGGAGAATATCCTGCTGGTTCACGCTTAAAATGTCGCCGAATAAAAATTCGTCTAAAAGGCGTTTGTTTTTCAAAACTGTGATGAGGGTAACTCCCAGGGCGAAAAAAGTCGAAAAGGTGAGCGCCATAGCGGAATCAACTTTAATCCGTGATTGCGATCGAATTCCTGCAATTAGAAAAGAACCGAGTAACCCCGAAGTAAAAGCACCAATCAGAATATCAATACCCAAGAAATAGGAAATTGACAGTCCTGGTAAAACGCAATGGGCAATCACATCCCCGAGCAGAGCCATCCGTTGCACAATTAAATAACTACCGACGATCGGACAAAGCATTCCCACTAGTAGGCCAATGGCGATCGCGTTCCGCAAGAATTCATATTGCAGTGGTTCCGTGAGAATATTTAGCATGAATTTTTATGGATCCGCCTGGTTATATCCCTAAAGTACTCCTGATTGACTAGCAAATATTCTGAACTTGCTATCAATAGTCCGACTACATTACAACAGATCAAAGCAGTCAGATGTTACAATACCCTAAACATGGCGAAAATGGAGAATATTCTAGTATTGAAGTTGGTAGCATCACTATAAAAATCAATATACAAATTAATTCTTATGTATAAAAATTTCAATTCGTTTATTCTCAAATTTTTCCCAATCGTTTTCTTGGTCTTGGTTGTTACTAGTTGCAACAAAAGTAAACCGCCAACACCTCAAGCTATTAATCCGACTACTAGCCCTACACTCTTACCAACTCCGTCATCAGCTAGTCCAACAATTGCTATCTCGCCACCACCAACGGTAACGATCACTCCTTCAGCTGGAATGACAGTGCCTCCGAGTATTTTTTCACCTTCTCCCACGACTGGTTTTGGGGTCATTCCACCGGGGACTCCATCCCTTTCGCCAACAACTAGTCCAACAACTAGCCCCTCTACACCAGCAGCCACCAGCAAACCTACCGTCCAATATCAAGTTATTGACGAACTCAAGAAAAATCAATTTAAAGTTAGCAGTCAAAAAGTGCTAACTTCAGGAAATCTGCCCGCAGCTGCTGTTAGTTTTGATGCCCAAAAGTTACTCAAAGTAATCAACAATACCAAAGCCTATTTCGCTCAAAATGGGGATAATGATCCAGACCTTGCCAGAAGTGGGATTTTAGCTGAACAAGGCGTCACAGTGACCGATACAGTTGATACCCTTAATTTCATGTCTCAGGTTTTGCAAGAAGATTTAACGGCTAAACGACCACTCCGTTTGCAAAATAGCGACTTTATTAAGCAAAATTTTCGGGTAATTAAATGGAATGCTAGTAATCCGAAAGAACCCAATCGTCAGCAAGTGCGTATGACTAAATATGCGGTTTTCACTCATCCTGGATCGCGTACTAAAACACCGTTGTATAACACGGCTCTTTATCAAATCAAAGACAATCAGATTGACACAGATTATCGTAAATATACCAAGCAGCATGTTTTCAATGGTGTCTACGAAGCTACGGGCACCCAAAAAGGGGGAGCGCAACCCATAGCGTATCTCACTCGTGATGCGGTGGAAGATGCACTGATGGAGGGCACCACTGTGGTTAAATTTGCTGATGGCTCCCGCGAAATTTTTAATGTCGATCGCAGTAATGAGATGCCCTACATTAAAGGCTTAGATAAGAATAAGCAAACGCGATATTGGTACTTTAAACCGGTTAAAGAAATTAAAGGATATGGCTATAAAATGGAAGCAAAAATCCCGATCGAACCGGGAGTAACCTTTGCTGGGGATGTTTTAAATATTGGCTTAGGAAAGATTGTGGTGGTGGAAGATACTAAGGGCAAAAAGAAACAGCTGCGCTTGGGCGTAATTGCCGATACGGGCGGTGCATTTTTACCTAATTTGCACCAAATAGATTTTTTGGCTGGTGTATTTGATAATCAGCAAAAATTTAAAGAGTACAGTAAACAGTTGCCTGAATACACTAATGCTTATTTCTTGGTCAAGAAAAAATAAGTTGACCAAGGATGATCGGGGACAAGGCGATAAATTTGATAGGGTGGGCACTGCTCGCCCTATCAAATTTATACAGAGCCTGAATTCTCATTTCTACTCATTATTCTCTAACCAAATTATCAAGTCATTCATTTCAGTCATCAGTAAAATCCAACCAAACCTTGCCTAAAGACTCTAATCGCAGAATATTTAGACTATTAATTTTGGCAGTTATTTCTAGCAATAGACTGCCCAAGTTATGAGCCAGCAGCTTCAAAACTAGGTTCCTGTCGCAATCTCGCCAGCTACCTGATGTAGAAAAATGCCCCCAAAGGATCGAGTACACTGAATCATAGAGAGTTAGCGAGGCCAATTACATGACAACTTCGCCGCTGGCTAAAAAAAATAAGCCGCCCAAAGTAGTAGAAGCGATTACCTCCGATACAGCGAAGCTGAACGCCAAAAAGCGCAACCCCACCATTGAGGACTTCGACTTCCCTGATGGTTTACCGACTGCCGAAGATTTACCAGATTCAGATGATACGCCTGTGGATAGTGAGCTGCAAGAATTGATTCCAGGGCTACTCAAGGCAATTCTTTTGGATATGTGGCGCGATCGAACTGATTGGCTCTTTTCCATTGATATGGCTTTTTACTATCAGCCCAAAGATAGAAGTACCAATGTTGCTCCTGATGGCTTGTTGAGCTTGGGGTTGAAAAGTCCCCCTGATGAGAATCTGCGCTCCAGTTATGTGTTGTGGGATGAAAAGGTTATTCCACAGTTTGCTTTGGAAATAGTCTCTAAAAGTCCTGGCAGGGAATATACTGAA
>JAGVCD010000412.1 GCA_020059425.1 Chamaesiphon sp.
GCTGAAAATCAACTCGGTCATTCGGCAAGAAATCTCGATTGAGTTTGCCCGTAAAACTTCAGATTTAGTAGCTCAGATTAATCAGTTGCAATCCTATATCGAAAATGCCACAGATCAAAAGGTATTAGTAATCATTGACGATCTAGATAAGTTAGATCTGAGTGTCACTGAAGCAATTTTTAGTAAGAATATTCAGTCTCTACTCGATCCCCATGCCGGAATTATATATACGCTGCCAATTGCAACGTTGCGCGAGGTTTCTATCAAAAATAGTATCAAGACTTACATCAAAAAAATCCAGACAATGCGGGTGACGAAGTTTTTTAGCCAAGTTGAAGTCAGAAAAACTGATCGCACTCCAGATCAGGACTGCGTGGAACTATTTGAAAAGATTCTTGATCGAAGATTGCCGCCGAACTCGATCGATCATCAGGTTCAGCAAGAGATGATTATCCTTAGCGGTGGTGTATTGCGGGAGCTTATTAGGATCGCTGATCGCTGTTGTGACAAGGTGATGTTAGAACTGCGGGGACAAATTAAAAAACAGCAATGGAATCAACCGGAAGTCAAGATTGATCGACAAATTTTTAGTGAAGTTGTAACGGAGTTGCAGATAGAATATGCCGAAGTTCTGGGACAAGTTGATTATAAAATGTTGCAATCCATCTATCAAGAATTTCAACCGCAAGATGTGGAAAATCAAAGATTTCTGGATTTATTGCATGGGTTATATGTCCTGGAATATCGTAACGCAGAATTATGGTACGACTTGAATCCAATTGTTCGAGATTTACTCAGCCGGAAGGGGTTATTAAATGATACAAATACCTGAAGTGGCTGCTTCATCGAATGAAGAGATTTATGAAAGCTTGATTTCTTTGATCGAGAATAATCAGGAGCAATTGACCTTAATTGTAGTGTCTTGTGATGATTTACGACTGCGCCAACGGATGATCGATCGATATGAGCAGGAAGCCAAACAATCCCAGATTCAATCTCACCGAATTGTGTTGGGAATAGAACCAAGTTTGCGGGCGGGCCTGGCGAAGTTGGGGTTGCCAACCGGGGAGCAAGTCGTGGTGACGGTGACGGGGGCGGAATGGTTGTTGCGGGTGAAAACAAGATCGATCGATGTGCAGAGTGATCTGGATAAGTTTTTCGGTTATTTGCAATGGACGCGGGAAGGTTTGCGGGAGTTTCGTTATCCGATCGTACTATGGGTGACGTATCCAATTTTGCGGGAGATGAGCCGCCGCGCGCCGGATTTTTGGAGTTGGCGCAAAGCGGTGTTGCGGTTTAATTCTGAGGAAGAAGTGGCGGAGTCGATCGATCCAGTGGAACAAAGTTATTTACCATTGCCGTCATTCGATCGCCCTAATGATGATTTTCTACCGCCACCAACGGAAATAATTTCGGAGATTGAGAAATTAGCAGCTAGAGATCCGGAGTCGGCTAATCTGCCTGTGCTTTATCAGAAGCTTGCTGGAATCTATGCACAGCGTATTGCTAGGGGGGAAGCTATTAATCTGGAACAGGAGCAACAGCAAGCTATTGAGGCTTTTGAAGAGGCGATCGATCGCTATCGAAAACTGAATAAACAATCAGCGTTAGCTGTTGCAATAAATGATTTTGGTAATTTCTTATATGATTCATCCCGCTATCAGGATGCAATCAAACTATATCAAAAATCTTTAGATATTTTTAGAGAAATTGGCAATTATGCTAGTGAAGGAGCTTCTCTTAATAATTTCGGTAATGCCCATAACTCATTAGGAGAATATCAACGAGCGATTGACTTCTATCAACAGTCTTTAAAAATCTGGTATAAAATTGGAGATCGTAATAACGAAGTATTTTCCCTCAATGGTTTAGGTACTGCCAATAGAGCGTTAGGAGAATATCAACGAGCAATTGACTTCTATCAACAGTCTTTAGATATTTGTCGCGAAATTGATGATGCTAATGGAGAAGCAAGATCCCTTAATAATTTAGGCAATGCCTATAAATCTCTGAGACAATATCAACGAGCGATTGATTTTTACCAGCAGTCTTTAGGCATTTGTCGAGAGATTGTTAATCTCACTGGTGAAGCAAGCTCTCTTGATAATTTGGGTCATGTCTATCAATTATTAGGCCAATATCAGCGGTCAATCACATTTCATCAACTGTCTTTAGAAATTCGACGCAAAATTGGCGATCGCAATGGCGAAGCAGTTTCTCTATTAAACCAAGCGATTGCACTCATGGAATATGAACCTGGTGGCCTTGCAGCTCTTGAAAAATTTAAAGCAGCTCGGGCAATTTTTTTGGAACTAAATCTTGATGAGGACGTTAAACGCTGTGATGCAGAAATCGATAAATTCAACACCACGATCGCCCCAGAATAGTTTCAATTCATCCCAGATGGACGGGGATTTACAAACCCCCAAACCATTCATAGCCCTGATCTTCCCAGTAACCTTGCTTCGTCGGCAACTGACTCATCAAAGTCACCCGCGTGACCCACTTACTCTGCTTATAACCCAACTTAATCGGCGCAGCCAACCGCAACGGCGCACCATTATCCACCGGCAACGGCTGACCATTCATCTGATAAGCCAACAACGTTTGCGGATGCAGAGCCGATCGCATGTCCCAGCTATTGTAATAACCATCCCCCGACTCAAAATAAACATAACGAGCAGTACTTTTCGGCTGAGCCAAAGCAATTAGATCCCGCAACCGCACACCGCCCCACTGCACAATTGCCGCCCAACCCTCCACACAGACATGCCGAATCACCATCGACTGTAACGGCAGCTTGTATAACTCACTCATACTCAACTGCATCGGCTGATTGACCGCCCCATCAATCACCAATTTAAACGTAGTGAGATCAATTTGTGGCGTATTATCCCGATCGAACGTATTAACCAACAAAGCTTGGGGTTCGATCGCACTCACCGGATATTCTGCCGCCAAGGCTTGGGGTTTCAGTAATAATTCTTCGACGCGCTGATTGAGCGGATCGATCGCCTGACCAATAGGTGCCGCATATTGAGCAGACCTACAACCATTTAGCAATAAACCCATCCCCGACAAACCAGATAATTGTAGTAACTGCCGCCGACTCAGAAAATTAGGATTCATTATGACCTCTGGAATTTTAAATTAATATTGGGTAGGTTATCGCTTATGAGCTTTCCAGGTGCCGCCGTAGACATAATCAGAATTGTTGTAACTAAGTAGTGGCCAGCAATCACCACAAACAAACTGCCATTGACGAGACTGATCGACTTGAATGCGATACATGGTTTCTGCGATGACTTGGCATCGATCGCATTTTTTAGTGCGGATTCTGACCATTTTATCTTTTAGGTTCACACAAACATTGACCGGACAATTTTGAGACCACCAACCTTTAGACCCATGAACATATGGATAATCACAAACAGCAAGGAAATTGGCACTGTCATAAAATGAACAATGCGCAGAGTTTGCCAGTTGCCAAATAGATTAGCCAGCCAAGCTAGCTGCACCGGCTTATACATCGCTAACCCACTGGCGATCGATAGCAACAAAATAGGGATAATCCCGGTGTAAATTAGCCGATGCCAAGCATAGGCTTTGCGCTTGGGATTTTTACCAGCTTTTAACACTTGGAGATCGCTACTAGAAATAAAGCGGCGCTGCCAGCGCTTGGTCAAGAGAATATAAATGCCGTAAATCAGCAAATTAAAAGAAAACACCCACATAATAGCGAAGTGCCAATCCCGGCCACCAGCCAGCCACTCCCCCAAAGTCAAAAAGTCTGGAAAATGCCAGCCGTCTTTGCCACCAAATACAGGCGTGGCATTGTAAATCTGGAGACCACTGCCAATCATTAAAATTAGACTGATAATAATCAGGCCATGAAATATTTTGATGACTAGTTTTTGATGGGGGATCGGTGGCGATTTTTGGGGAGTAGCCATAGTAGTTTTAGATGGGGAGAGGTGGAAATAGGGGCGCTATCCAAAGTTGTAACCACACGTCTATACCTAGGAGTATTGCGATCGCTGTACTAACAATCATGATGCCGCCAATTCTTTGAATTTTGCCAGAATGCGATCGCAACCGTAACAAACGCTGACCCCAGTAGCGACCACCGTAAGCCAACATCAACAGCGGGATGGCCGCTCCTAATCCGTAGACCAACAACATCCCAAAAGCTGACAGGGGCTGATGTTGCACGGCGGACAATAATAAAATGCTAGCCAGCACTGGGCCAGCGCAGGGTGTCCACAATAGTCCCAGCTGGGTACCTAACCAGAATTCACCGACCAGACCTAATGGGGTGGGTCGGTCAGAATTAATTGAAAAATAACGAAAAAATCGATAGCCCCACTGCGGAAAAATGGACAGCACACCCATCACTAATAGAACGAGAATGGCGATCGATCTCAAGCCATCCGCTAAATCGGGAATCCAGCTAGCCGCGAAACCCAACAAACTACCCATCACTGCAAAACCGCCTACCAAACCAGTTACCAAGGCCAATGGGCCATAACGA
>JAGVCD010000268.1 GCA_020059425.1 Chamaesiphon sp.
CCAGCCTTGATTTTCGAGTAATTGATAAGCTTCTAAAATAGTGGAAATGCTGACCGATAGTTGCTGATGTAGTTTTCGCACCGAGGGTAGTCGATCGCCTGGTTGCAAAGTGCCTTCTGTTATTAACTGGCGAACTCGATCGGCTACTTGCTGATAGAGGGGGTGACCAATTTCTTTGTGGGGTAACTCGGCGTTCATAATTAATTTCCTCAAATCACTGACCGATACAGCCAATTATCATTGTAACCATAACAGTTAGCAAAACCACCACTGTACCCATCACAATTGAGGGTGGTTGCCTCTGGTACAGCCCAGCCATATTAGCGACAATTGAAAGTGTCAGTCCGGAATTAGTCGTTACGTCTGGTGGTGAAAATTAATGAAATATCCTAGGCTAAGAGCGAGTTGTAATTATTTACAGCAATTGATCGATCGAATTAATCGATTTATGCAGCAGCGTGCGGAACCGCAGATTTCTCAGCATTGCGATCGGCAGGGCAATCTGTATTACCAGGTCTACGATGTGCTAACGGCCAAACCAATTATCTTTGGTTCGGAAATAGAAATTAAGTGGTGGTTAGAACAACGCTACCGCAATTAATAACAGTTACCATCGTCTTTCTACTGGATACATGTCGAAAGTTTTATCGGCACTCAAAATTGGTACTTGTTCAGCAAAAGCCTGACAAATTAATAATCGATCGAATGGATCTCGATGGTGTAAGGGTAACGTTATGAGTAAATTTAGGTGAGGTATAGTTATGGGCAAGATTTCAATTTGATTATGAATGAGTTGCTGTGGAATAAATGTTTCAAAAGGTTCTGCTAGAGATAGTTTGCCGATGTTGTTTTTAATTGCTATTTCCCACAGACTGGCAATACTAATGAGTAAGTCGGCCTCTGATTCGATGGTTTCTTTAGTCTCACTACTAAGTTGTGGGCTATCGGCAATCATCCATAAAAATATATGTGTATCGATGAGGAACCTCATTCCATATACTCTCGGAATTCTTCTAATGGTTCATCAAAGTCTGGTGCAATGGTGATCATACCTTTGGCACTTCCTACTTGACGACGTTTTGTCGATCGACTTACATCGGTCTCGATTACTGTGTCGGTGGAGGTGATCGATAGTTCCTGACTTACCAAACCGCCTAGTAGCATGTTTGCTAGGCGCAAACGCTCGACTGGTGACATCAATCCAATTTGGCTATAGACTTCTTGAGCTGTGGTGAGCATTGTAAACCTCACAGTGACTTTTCTATATTTAATCTTATCATTATGATTCAGGTGTATCCAGCGATTTAGCCAACGCCTGACCCACAATCCAAGCATTTTGAAAATCAAAGCCTCCAGTTACCCCATCCACATCAATAATTTCCCCCGCAAAATATAAACAATGGCCAACCTTGCTGGCCATTGTTTTAAAATCGATCTCTGCCAGTTTGACCACGCCACTGTCTTTGAACTCATAGCTCATAAGTGACTGCTGGCGAGTATTCATTCATATGGGCAAGGTCAGAATATATTCGATCGCCACTAGCAATGCATCTAACATTACTTCATAGCTACGATCTGGCGATCGATCCAACGTCATCAATTCGGCCTGTTCTCTCGCAATAAAGCCATAAATTGCTGCATTGACCATTCGCATCACATCAATCAGAGTATCGTTACTCAACTCATACAATTGCAGCGACTTTTTGAAAGATTGCAAAGAGCTGTAGATGATTTCAGCCTCCTCTGGATCGGTAGGTCGTAATTGATATTGCATCATCACCATATAGCGAGCCGGAAAACGCTGGGCAAAGTTACGAGTAGCCTGTGCGCCAGCGCGGAGCAGAGCATGAGGCTCAGTGATTCCCGTCGTCTGGCTTTCACAATCCTGCCAATAGTTATGCCAAATTGCCAGAGCTACCGCTCGCTTTAGCCCGGCATTGCCATCTAGATGCTTATAGATTGCGGGTGGCTTGATACCTAGTTCTCTGGCAACCCGGTTCACACCCAAAGCCGCTTCACCTTCTTGATCTAGGCAATCGATCGCCGCCTTGATCACATCCTGCGGTGTTAAGGAATTTTCTTTGAGTGGACGACCCATATTTTTAGTGAAAAGTTGACAATTGACAGCTGCCAGAGTTAAGTTAATACAGTTAACTAAAAGTGAATATGGTTAACTTTACCAAAAAATGAAGGACTTTGCTCATGACTGACCTGACATTTGCTCCTGCCCATCAACTTGCTCAGATGATCCGCGATCGGCAAGTTTCTTCTCTGGAAGTTGTCGAAGCTTATCTCACCAAGATTTCTCAGCATAACTTCCAACTCAATGCCATTTGTACATTAGATGCCGAAAATGCTCGTAGTAAAGCTATGGCAGCCGATTCGGATTTGAATAAAGGCGAAAACTGGGGCAAATTGCACGGGGTGCCGATCACGGTCAAAGATATCTTTGAAACAGCAAACCTACGGACTACGGCGGGTTATATTCCGCTCAAAGACTATATTCCCCCGCAAGATGCCACGATTGTAGCCAGGTTGAAGGCAGTAGGAGCGATCGTCATGGGTAAAAGTAACATGGCCGAATTAGGCGGTGATTATCAAAGCACCAATTCTTTGTTTCCGCGCGTCAATAATCCTTGGAACTTGGAATATACGCCGGGTGGCAGTTCTGGCGGGAGTGCAGCGGCAGTAGCGGCGGGACTTTCTCCGCTAGATTTAGGCAATGATTTTGGCGGTTCCATTCGTCAACCCGCTCATTTTTGTGGTGTCTATGGTTTACAGCCTACCGATCGACGGATTTCGACAGCGGGAGTGATTCCTGAGACCCCCGGGATGCCAACTTGTTTGCGCCAAATGATGACGGTGGGTTGCTTAGCTCGATCGATCGCCGATCTACAACTCTGCTTTGAAATAGTTGCGGGTGCTGATCCCCGTCGTCCCGATGTGCCCCCTTTAACTCTGGACACAGCTTCCGGTAAATCTTTGCCAGATCTTAAAATTGCTTGGAGCGATGAATGGGCAGAAGTCCCGGTGGCGGCTGAGATCAAATTAGCGATGGTAGCGAGTGCCCATAAGCTAACGCTGGCAGGTGCCAAAGTGGAGCGATGGATACCCCCAAATTTTAATCTGTCAGAAATTTTTGAACTATACGGA
>JAGVCD010000074.1 GCA_020059425.1 Chamaesiphon sp.
AATGCTGCGGTACTTTCTAAAGCTGTCCTCAGCCGCTTAGCGGCATAGATGGACATGTCCCGAGGCACACTGATTCGATCGCGTAAATAACGTAAAGCCAGATCGGATGATGGCGGCGGTGAACAGATCTCGCTAGTCATCATATTAGTCAAAGCACAACGTAATGCCTCATCAAACAAACGGTCTTCAGCTGGATTCACCTTAATAATGTTGTCACGATGCTTAATCACTCGTTGGAGTGCTTCAGCCCGAGCGTGAGCTGGTTCCGGATAAGTGACATCCGGCAATCCATCCCAAGGACCGCAATTCACTCTAGCTTTGTTCAGGATCATCTGTGGTTCGCCATTTTCCCAGCAACCGCCCATCTGGGGTGGTAAATCGTGTGCGTGGGTATGAAAATCACTCTGAGTTCCCCGATAAGTTGATCGGCTTTCCATGGCCGCAAACCACTTGTTTAGATATGGATTATCCTCGCGCAGCGAGTAGCCTTTGTAGTAGTAAAGACTGGCATTCATCCGTTCCACATAGGGTGTAAAAATCACGTCAGCCGTACTGAAATCATCCAAGAAATAAGGACTAGCTGTCAGACTGAGTGCTTCTTCAACCATCGTCACTACCCCAGTGAATTGGTCGCGACTGTGCTGTTCTTCACTAGCTGAATTAGCTGGACGGCATAGCCAACTACACCAAGCTCTAAATAGTAGTCTTTCCAAGCGTCGGAGAGTGAGAACTGTAGGATGGGACATGCCTATTTCTAATGTTCCAAATGCCTGTTCGAGGGCAATCAAAATATCGTCACTTTCAGTGATGATCCGGCCATCTAATTCAACCGCTGGAAGCATCCCGGATGGCACTTGGCGTTGATACCAGCTCTCTTTTTCCCCATAACAAAACATTGTTACTTTTTCGATGCGATAGGGAATTTGTTTTTCTTCTAGCCACAGCCAAATTTTCTGGCAGTAGGGGCACCAAGCGTGATGATCGCGGTATAGTGTTACCCGCACATCCGCTTCAGTGTTACCAAATAAGCGTAGACGGGCTTGGGAGTTAGTAACGCCATTTACGGTATCTATCGAAAAATCAGTGAGGTCGGTTAGTTCAGACCAGCTGTAGGGGGCGATCGACATATCAAAATCAGCACTTGCAACTCTGTCAGTCTAACAGATTTAGGCGAATTCTAAGGAATGGCCAGCTCTTGGAGGATTTGATCGACAATTTGGCTACTACGCTTACTGCCACTGGTGACAATCCGATGCGTGAGCACGTAGGGAGCCAAAAACTTAACATCATCAGGGATAGTGTAGTCACGACCTTTAATTAAAGCCCGAGCCTGGGCTGCTTGGTAAAGAGCGATCGTCCCGCGCGGACTCACTCCTAAGGAAACATCATGATGCTGGCGCGTAGCTTGCACCAAATTCACCATGTATTGTTGAACAGAAGATTCTACATACACCGTCCGACATTGCTGAGTAAGTGCCGTGAGTTGCTCTAGCGTTAGACAAGTGGTGGATTGTTGGTTAGTTTCTCGGGCGGTAATTCCTTGCAGCATCCGCAATTCTTCATCGGCTGTAGGATAGCCCAAACTCAAACAGACCATAAACCGGTCCATTTGTGCTTCTGGCAGCGGGAAGGTGCCCTGATATTCCACGGGGTTCTGGGTGGCAATCACAAAAAATGGTCGATCGACTGCTCTCGTATGGCCATCGATCGTTACTTGCTGTTCGGCCATTACTTCGAGTAAAGCTGATTGGGTGCGGGGGGTAGCGCGGTTGATTTCGTCGGCTAGGAGAATATTGGTGAAAATTGGGCCAGCCAAAAATTCAAATTCGCGGCTGCTGGGATTCCAAATATTGGTGCCGGTCAGATCGGTGGGTAGCAGGTCGGGGGTACATTGAATCCGCTGGTATTGACCATCGATCGATCTGGCCAAGGACTTGGCCAAGACTGTTTTTCCTACTCCGGGCACGTCTTCTAGTAATACATGACCACCGGCCAAAAAAGCTGTCAATAATAGCTCGATCGGCTTTTCTTTGCCGACAATCGTTTGACCCAGATGAGCTTGGAGCTGTTGAATCAATTTAACTGGTATTGGGGTAGCTGGTGGTGCGATAGACGGAGTGGGCATGACGATCCTAGGGAACAATATTCCTAAGTTTTCCCCATTTCTTGATAAAAACTGTCGGCTGCCGCGCAATCAGCCTGAATTTGCGCCGTCAACTCATTTAATCCGGCAAATTTTTGCTCCGATCGTAGGAATCGATCTAAGTGAATGGTGATTTGCTGATCATAAAGATCACCAGACCAGTTTAGTAAATGCACTTCGACAGTAACACTTTGACCGTTGACGGTGGGACGTTTCCCGATATTCATCACAGCGGGTAATTCTTGTTGCTGTTCGGTATGGACGCGCACACAATAAACTCCCAAGTGCGGTAGAAACTTTTCTGGGGGATATTCGATATTGGCAGTGGGAAAGCCTAAGGTGCGTCCTAATTGCTGACCGGCTACCACCCGACCAGAGACACTATAACTTCGGCCTAACAGCCGACTAACTTCTGGTAAATCGCGATTGAGTAATGCTGACCGAATCCGCGAGCTGCCAATCCGGGCGTTTTGATCGATCGCGAGTTCTACAATGTTGGTTTTAATGCCGTAATCAGCTGCCAAGCTCTGCAGGATGGTGGCGTTTCCTTGGCGTTGATAACCAAAATGAAAGTCGGCCCCGATCGTAATGTGGCGGGCAGCCAGCTGCTCATGCAAAATTTTCTCGACAAATTCGGGGGGAGTTAATTTAGCTAGTGCTGGATTAAAGTTTAGGAGTACCAATTGTTCAATCCCTAATTCATCCAAGAATTGGGCTTTCTCAGTCACTGTGGTGAGAAATTGGCGGGGCTGCCCCGAAAAGAATTCTTGAGGATGCGGGTGAAAGCTGACAATAGTGGGTGTTAGCCCAGACGATGCTTGTAAGACTAATTGAATAACCTGCTGATGGCCGCAATGCACTCCATCAAAGTTACCCAAGGCAATAGCAGTGGGTTTTGAAACAGTTGCCAACGTTGAATGAATCTGCACGCTGGTAATTTCCTAATTAACTAAGACTATCTAAGTAAGAACGTTGGGCACGCCCTTGTATGATACCGGATCTTGAGAATCCGATACAAGTTGATTAATACAGCGTGACTGTGACATCGGTTTAATTGCTCAACCTTTTGATTCTTTCCTGATGTCAATGATTGGTTGCGAATACATATGTAACCTCCCTCCTTCTTTCTTCATCAGGGACAATCCTAAAAATTATGTTTGACAATCAAACTAGCGCCCAAAACGTTCTACTCGGTTCAGGCATTCAATTTTTCACCGGAGCTGTTTCTAACTATGATGGTGTAGATTATTACAAACTACAGGTAGATAGCCGTAGTAGTTTTAATTTGAGCTTGTCGGAAGTGCAGGGAGATGTCAATGTTTATCTACTAGACAGTGCTGGTCAATCTCTAAATTCATCAACTTTAGCGGGTAACCGCTCAGAGGCTATCAATACCACGTTGGAGGCTGGGACTTATTTTGTTAAGGTCAATTTTGCCCAAGATCTCAAAAAAACTGCCAATCTACCTTACCAGCTAGCGATCGCTAATAATCCACTTTTTAGCAATATCGACGATAAAAATCCTAATGGCCAGAAGTTTTACACTGGTGATTTTAACGGCGATGGCATTCAGGACGTCTTTCGACAAGAGCGGGGGAATTTAGTCAATGGTGTCAAAGACGCTGAATTCTTGCTGGGCAATGCTAGTGGTGGATTTGATACTCCAATTCAAGTAGCTAACTCTGATTTATTCCAAGGGAACAAAAACCGCTTAGTTTTTGGAGATTTTGATGGCGATCGCAAGACAGATATTATTCGTCAACAATATAGTGGCTGGACTGGATCGAATGGTGCTCAATTTGTTTCATTCCAAGATGGGAATTTTCAGCTAGTTCGGAATGTTGTTGATTCGACTGCGATGCGGGGAGATCTTACCAATCTGATTGTGGGAGATTTCAATGGTGATGGTCGGGATGATTTAATTCGCCAAGAAAAAGGTAAATGGGTTGATGGATATCGGGATGTGGAACTATATATTTCCGATGGCGATTTGGGCTGGGATAGCCAGACTGTATTAAATAATACTCAGGCATTAAATGCTAACAACTCTCTATTAGTAGTGGGCGACTTTGTTGCTGGTGGCGGCGAAGATTTAATGCAGATTGAGACTAGTAAAAGCTTAGTAGATGGAGTTGATGATACTCAATACCTCTATTATAAAGATGGCAATATGGTAGCTGTGAATAGCTTTCCTCAAGCGCCAGTCATCAATGGCTTGAAGTCTAGTTACGATGCTAATTCTACTCTCGCTTTGACTGATAGCTCTGTTTTTGATACTAATGGCTGGAAAGACGTTGCAAAAGTAGATTTTTGGCTGACTAATGCTGAAGGTAAAAGAATTGAGTTAGATGATGTTAATAACTTTAGCGCTAATAACCAAAATTCCGCTAAATTCAAATATAGCACTAGTTTGAAGGGGATTTCTGTTGGGGAATACAACTTTAATGCTGTAGCTTATGATCAACTAGGGACTAGCAGTAAGCAGTTCTCTAAGGTCGTCAACGTTGTGAATAATGCACCAGCGAATTTGATTGTTAATGGTGTAAAGTCTAGTTATGATTTGAATTCTGTTTTGTCGATCGATAGCGGC
>JAGVCD010000065.1 GCA_020059425.1 Chamaesiphon sp.
GATTGCTCAAACCTATGGCAAACCGACAATTTTGCTTAGTACTGCCCAGGAAGAGGTGGTTGATCCCACTATGCCTTTATTAGCGCGGGGGTCTGCTCGATCGATCCAAAATGTTGATCTCTATCAGTTAGTCAAGTCCCAAGAACATTTGCTAAACAGTTTTGGGGGCCATCCCTTTGCCGCCGGGCTGAGTATTCTGGCCGACAATCTGCCCCTCTTTACCGAAGCGATTAACCAACAACTGCGTCAAACTATTGGCCAACTACCACCGCCAGTGTTATCGATCGACCTAATTGTGACAGTGGCCGATGTGGGTCGAGCTTTATTTGATGAGCTGAAGGTTTTAGAACCCTGTGGCATGGGTAACCCTGTGCCCAAATTGTTAGTGAAAAATTGCCAACTATTAAATGCCCGCAATGCCAACATCAAAGATTTCAAAGGAAACAAAATTCAGTACATCAAAACCGATCTGCAAATCACTGACGATTCTACTACCGAGACTTTTCCAGTGGTGTGGTGGGGTCATTATTCTGACGAAGTACCCACAGTGCCCTGCGACCTCGCGATCGAACTAGACTATAACAATTACAAAAACCGCTGTGAAGCACGAATTATTGAGTTAGTTCCTACCGTAACTTCAGCAGTAATAGCAATTGATCGCTATCGTCCGGAGATCCTGGATTTTCGGCAGGGCGTTGATCCTGATCGTCTGTTTGAACCGCTGGTGCTGGTTAGTGAATGTCCCAGCTGCTGGGCAGATCTCATCATCAAATACACCGAAGCCAGCCAGCAACAGCAACCACTAGCTTTAGCTTATCCCGCTCCCACCTCGCCAACGGCGGTGGCAATTTTGGAGCAGCTGGTGGGGATCGCTAAATTCTTGGCACGTACTGGACAAGTGGTAACCAATAATCAGCTCCAAAAACAACTGGGGATCAGTGATCGATCGATCCGCTATGGATGGAATGGCTTGGTAGCCATGGGTTTTGAAATGATTTTAACGCCTGACCAACAGCAATATAAAGTTCAGTATCAAGGAGACTTGTCGAACTCACTCCTCGCAGAGATCCCCGCAATCCAGGATTTTTTGGCATTAGTGGCAGAAGAATTATTTACACTTCAATATTTTTGGCAAGTCCCAACTCAGACATTATCATCAGTTCTGGAGTAATTTCTAGCACCTCAGCCACTATTTTTTGGATTTATGTATTCCAAGTTACAAAAAATTAAAAAATACTGATATTGTATTTATTAAAATAGAAGAAACTTTAAATAGAACTGTTTGTCACTGCCACAGATATTACAATACCGTTAACAATTATCTCCAGGAATAATTTATGACTAGGATATATCTAGTGTGATTGCCGTCTATCCCGGTAGCTTTGACCCTATTACCCTTGGGCATCTTGACATTATCGAACGCAGCTGTCAGTTGTTTGATCGAGTTATTGTCGCTGTTCTGCGTAATCCTAGCAAGACACCATTGTTTAGTGTTGATCAACGATTATCCCAAATTCGGATCGCCACTCAACATTTGCCCGGAGTAACTGTAGATAGTTTTGATGGTTTAACGGTAGAATATGCCAAGCTAATTGGTGCTAAATGCTTGCTCAGAGGTTTGCGAATTATGTCAGATTTCGAGAAAGAGCAACAAATGGCTCACACCAACAAATCTCTTGCTACCGATATCGAAACTATATTTTTGGCCACTGCGGTTGAATATGCCTTTCTCAGTAGCAGTGTCGTCAAAGAAATTGCCAAGTTTGGTGGTTCTGTCAGTCATCTTGTCCCCGCCCATATCTCATTGGATCTTGCTCAATGCGCCAACCTCCATTCACCACTGACGAAGAGCGCCGATCGATCGGCCGACCAACCTTTATTGTCACGCCCTCAGTAAATCCGCCAGTACAGGGTGGCGATGACCTTTCCAGTCGTGATGCTCTGCTCCCCGAAGCTCATGTTCTAGAATTGTTATCAGAATTTAGTCGATTAGAAGAGTTGCTGCTCAATAGTCCCCGCTTGCCCCTAACTGGCAAAACCATCGTGGGTGAGGATGAATTATTAGAACAAATGGACTATATTAGATCCAGTCTGCCCCAAGCCTTGCAAACGGCTCAAGAAATTTTGCAGCAGCGGGACAGCATTTTACGCATTGCAGAGCAACAAGCCCAACAACATATTGCTGTTGCCCATCAACAGGCTTTTCAAATTGCCAACGAACTGGGTATCGTCGATCGAGCCAAGGCTGAGGCCCAGCAAATTAAGCAAGTTGCCCAGTCCGAATGTGAGCAACTGCGCCGCAAAACCTTATCAGAAATGGATCTGTGCCGTAACCAATACGCCCAAGATATCGAGCAAATGCGTCAGCAGTCTTTGGTGGAGTGTCAGGAAATTCAGCAGGAAGCGGATGCTTATGCTGACCAAGTGTTGAAGGGTCTAGAAGAAAATCTTTGTGCATTACATGCCAAAATTCGGCGGGGTCGAGAGCACCTCAATCCAGGTTTAGGGCAACCACCCCAGTCTATCTAGGAACTTTTACCAGAATATACTTATCTGGGTAATTACCCCCAATTATTAAAGTTCAATAGAGTATGTCTTGGTTTCGCAGTTCAATATTGTTTTTGCTCGTGATTGCTGGTAGCGGAGCTACTTTAGGAGCAACAAATGCTCAAGCTCAAGTCAACTACGGGAATTTTAGCCAAAATCCTTCTGTCCAAAAAAATAGAGAGCAACTAATTAAAGAACTTCAGCTTAATCCTAGTCAGATTAAACAGTTGAGAGCAGTTCGGCAGAAATTTCATGGACAAAAGCAGAAGCACAATCAGCTATTGACTGCGGCCAAAGAAGAACTAGCCAACTTGATGGCCAGTTCTTCACCTCCTGACAAAATTCGTGCTCAACGTGATCGAGTCAAAATATTACAGCTACAGCTGGCCGATCTGAAGTTAAAAAGAATGATGGCCACCAAAAAAATTCTCACCACTGAGCAGTGGGCAAAACTACAAAAAATGAAACAACAGCGGGCGAAAAACCTCAATAGTAATTCCTGAGGTAGTACATTGTGAGGTACTTATACATTCACGGCTTTGCTTCTGGACATCGATCGCGCAAAGCGATCTATCTGGCTGAAAAATTTGCCACCGTGGGCGTAGATCTCACAATTCCAGATTTTAATCAGGGCGGCTTTGGAGATTTCACTATTTCCCGACAGTTACAACAAGCCATTTCTTATTGCCCAGGCAATGAACCAATTACGATTATTGGTTCGAGCTTAGGAGGCTGGGCAGCGTTGTTATTAGCGCAACAGTATCCCCGAGTAGAAAAATTAGTATTGATGGCTCCGGCCTTTGGTTTTCCCCAATTATGGTTAGAACGTCTAGGTTCTGAGGCTCTGCACAAATGGCACGAATCTGGAAACATGCTGGTTTATCATCATGCTGAGCAAAGACAAGTGCCTTTGAGCCATCAGTTTGTTACTGATGCCCAGCAATATTTATCGAGCAATTTGGAGCGCAATCTACCTACTCTGATTTTGCATGGTCAAAATGATGCGGTGGTACCGATCGAACTCAGCCGCAATTTTGCCAATAATCATACCTGGGTACATTTGATTGAACTAAATAGCGATCACGGTTTGGGTAATGTCTTAGATCCTATTTGGCAGGAAATCGCTCAGTTCTGTGACCTAGCGGTGGCAGCTAATCCTTATCATTCAGATTCAGAATCAGGCGCATTAGCAAAGCGTAACGATCGAGCAGACCGATCCCAAAGGGATTGAGATAGAATAAAGCTCTGTCTTTTCTTCGGCTATCTAAAAAGTATCATGGTCAGTACGTCTCCTGGAAAACTCACTAAAGTAGAAAACCTCAAACAGCAGAGTAACTACCTGCGTGAACCCCTCGCTACGGAATTGCAGCAAGATACTACCCACTTTACGGACGATGCGGTGCAAGTCCTGAAGTATCACGGCTCTTACCAACAGGATAACCGCGATAACCGCGCGAAGGGTCAAGAAAAGGATTACCAGATGATGCTGCGTACCCGCAATCCGGGAGGCTTGGTGCCGCCACAACTCTATTTGGCGATGGATAAGTTGGCTAGCCAATATGGTAACGAGACCATGCGAGTCACTACCCGTCAGGGCTTCCAGCTGCACGGGATCCTCAAGAAAAATTTGAAGGCGACTATCCAGACGATGGTGCAGAACCTAGGTTCGACCCTGGGTGCCTGTGGCGATGTCAACCGGAATGTGATGACCCCACCCGCGCCTTTCCAAAACAACAAGGCTTACCAATATACCTGGGATTATGCCGATCGGATTGCCGATTTATTAGCGCCTCAGACCGGTGCTTACTATGAAATTTGGCTAGATGGTGAAAAAGCTGTCAGTGCCGAAGCCCCAGAAGTTACCGCAGCGCGGTCTCGAAACGGCAACGGCACGATCTTCCATGAGGGAGAAGAGCCGATCTATGGCACCCAATATATGCCGCGCAAGTTTAAATGCGCGATCAC
>JAGVCD010000085.1 GCA_020059425.1 Chamaesiphon sp.
CTGATCACCAGCTGGCCCAGTACGACTAGTCTTAACGATCGCCCCTGGCTTACCCTCTTGATTAATCGTATAGCCAAGTCGTTTCAGCAGCCGATGGCAAATACTAACGACATCTTGACTCTCACGGATATTGAGACCGAAGAATTGCCAAATAGCATCAGCAAGTCTAATTGCCGCCGCCGCAATTTCTTGCACCAACTCAGAATTCCTAGAGTACTCCTCACCAAAACTAATCAGCTTCAAAATTCCAATGTCTGATAGTATCTGGGTCTGATTGCCCCGCTTCGGTAACCTGTGCCAACCATGGCCAGTACTGAGAATATCAGCGACCAGCGACCTTTCTAAGATCCTCTCCGCTTCTGGGTTTTCCGCTCCCGCCATCAACTCTGCGGCTTTAGCTATTGCACCGTAGCCAGTTACTAGCGATAAAGCCTCGTCCAGATTGTCGAACGATATCTGGGGAAACCGCTCCCGCGCCAATATCTTTTTAGCCTTGCGCCGGGTCTTAACCGTACTGGATGTTGAGCATAGTTCTTCAACGGCCCAATCAACAGTATCAACTTCAGGATTTATCAATGTGCCCGCGATCGCCTCAGCTTCTGCCGACTCCAATCGTTGTCTGGCTACTATAAACTCTTGAGCGATCGCTTTATCTGGTGCAGATTCAATCACATTAACTACATGACCTTCTTCTTCCAGCTTGTGCTTCAAGTACTCGAAGGCGATCGACTTTTGAAGTCCAGCTATGGCAAACTCTTTGGCACAAAACTTTTGGACAGCAGTTTCCATGTCATCAAGCTCACCAGGCTGCTCCAGATTTTGGAATTTAGCTTGGAATTTAGCGTGTTCTCGCCAAAATCTCATTCGCATCCAAGGTTCAGGAGAGCTTTCCTCCGGCGACCTTTGAATCATTTCGGGAATCCAAATATTGCGAACGACTCCGGGCCGAACTCTGGCTAGCATTTGCAAGTGCAGGTCAGGAGTAAGACTAGGGAAATGACCCCAAACATGCGAGAAGTAACTTTCACTAACAGACTTACCACCATCGATGGAGATACCACTCTGCATGGTAGTAGTCGTAATCAAAATGTCAGGGCGGGTTTCCCTTAGCCAACTATCTGGGGTTCTGAACAGCGTGTTATACGCGCCGCCTTCCGTGGTTTCAGAGTCAATCAACACGATATTTTTATGAGGAAACTTACTTGTAAGCAATGACTCTAACTGCTTGGCTTTAGCCTTACTGGTAGTAGCAAAATAGTGGGTACCGCCTTGCTCGACGGCGGCGAAGAATTCTCCCAAGAAGCCGGAATCTCGATGGCAGCGAAACATATTTACTGTCCAGGGGCTGCTAGAATTCCGATGGCAGATAGTGATCACCCTCAGCTCTTTGCGATCAATATTATTGATAGATTCAAGAAAGCGGCTATTACCACCCCGCGCTGCTGACTGAATCAAATTGATACAGCGCCCAGGGATACCGTATTCGGCTACTGCGATCGAATAAGCCGACTGCACCAATTTTCCCAACGCTTCTACCCCTTCTGGTTGCCGCTTGCCTAAAGTACCAGCGGTGGCTAAGTTAGCAATAGTTTGGTTGACCTCATCGATGATCACTAGCGGCTTACCTTTTAAAATGCCGGGACAAATAGCCAACAGTCTAGGCAATGAATCTAAGCAAAGCACTACCCCGCCCCGATGATAAATATCTGAAATCAAAGCTTCGGTATCAACTGCCCTGGTACCGTAACTGTGAATATGCGGGAAATCGCTAAACTCTCCAACCTGGCTGCACAGGTTGTTATTGGGAGCGAGAATGATCGTTAGGCGATTTTCCGATTTTGCTTTTGCAATCAAATCTTCAACGATGCGATAGGTTTTGCCAGTGCCCATGCTGGAATCGATCGCTAGCAGGTCATTTTCCGCTAATTCTGGGAGTGTTGCGAGTCTTTCACCAGTAGTCGGAATCTGGCTGGTGAAGTCTTGGAGCCTAGCGATTACTTCCAAGCTGCTGTTCAGATCTCTTTGATAGGCAGCGATCGACCGGGCACTTTGAATAATTGCCGCCAAAACTTGCTCTGATTCTTCACCAGCCGCTAGCAAAACATCATCAATGCCCTTGCCTTGATCAGTGGACCATTCCAGTACCGTAGCCGTGCCGCGCTTCTCGATCGCACTGCCAAGTTTTAGGATCTGCGCTCTGACTGCTGCTCTGGTGGTGGGTTTGGAGTCTTGGTCGAGAGCGATTTGCCAACGCCGTTTCCTGGTAGCGAAAAGTTTTAAGGAATTACTGAGGCCGCTGGTTCTGGGTACCCGCCACTGGGTGATACCGCGCAAGCCGATCGATAAGATTCCATTGGCGATGAGAGCCAGCGATTTCTTAACGCCTTCGGTGACGGTGATTGTCCAGTTTCTGGCGATCGCCCAGTCCCATAAACCAACATCGATCGCATCAAGATCGCGTATTCCAATACGCTCTTGGTACGCCTTCAACTCCTTTTTGCCCTGGTGCTTGGCAATTTTCAGGCCGTAGCCGTAGGGTATCCAGGCGAAGAAGGGGATGGCTTGGGCACCTTTGGGCGTTTCGTACTTGATGAATTTCTGGCCTAGTTTGTCCCAACGGGGGCATTTAGGTTTGACGATGGGGACTGGGAGAATGCCTGATGGTTGCCAGCCGATCGCTACCCAAGCTCCGTTATCAGTAATACTAATGTACTTTTTAGCGGTTCTAGCAGTTGCAGCATTTACATAAGTTTGTTGGCGCTGCTTGTCCCACAGGTCAGGCACCAATGTTTCCAACAGCTCCCAGCCGTCGTCGGTGGTGATGTTGGCTTTCCATAGGTTTTCAGGGATGCCGCTGCTGGTTCTCTCTTGGTCGAGCCAGTCGGTGAAGTCAGTGGTGGTGCTTGGATCTTGGGAGGGTGCTAATGCTGTAGATGCGGTATTGTTCATTTTGGGTCTATATGGGGGATAGACCGATCGATCGTTAGGAATAGGCGCTGAAGTAGTTTGGCAGTACTAAATACAAGGGCACAAGAGTCCCTTGGGGTATTGATTTGCAGCACAGTCTAAGGTAAAATTTAGGCATATTCTTTGTGCCTATTTTTAAACCTAGCTTCTTTGTTTGAGGGGTCGTAACCTCAAATGTCAAAAAACTTTTAAACTTACTTAATGCCGTTTGATCTAATAGATCGATCGGCATTTTCGCTTTTAATGTGATTCCGTCAAACTTCTTTAATCGATAATGCTACTCCTGGGATCTTCCCTGGGCGACCGCTGGGGTCGGCTTGGCTTTAGTTGAGTTTGTTGCGGCTCTACAATTTCAAGGGAAATCTCCGACGCTCTCGCTGCTATTTTGGAGGGCGAGGGAGCTGTAGCGATCAACATGTGCTGATAATTCTATCATTAATGTCTGCTTAATCGTAGTGACGAGCAAGTATAAATCTTCCGTTAGTACAAAGCCATCGATACTCCGGTATTTTTTAACGGCACATCAATATATATGATGAACATCGATTTATTCTGTAACGTCAAGGGCAAGCTTTGACTAGTTATAACAAGCTGAATCCTTTGTTGGGTGAGGTTTCGTGTTGATGAGTTGCACAAGCTTACTTGGCCAATGATTGATTTAGTGGTCGATAAGTTGTGGCGAATTTTTCGCCAAATATGTAGTCACTTACTGAAAAGCCATCGTGGCGATTGCTTGCTCCGCCAACAATGTCAATTTTTTTAAAGTGCGTCCAATTAAAGCCTTGACTATTTTTCCATATCAACTGCATTATTGGCATGAAGATCTCGAATGACTTGATACTTATTAATTTTGCTTTGCGCCTTTTCATAATCAGCATCTTGCTTTTTCACATCGCTCAGCTTGGCGATCGCACTGTTCCACAACACAACGATTTCCTTCCACTCCAAGGCACTCTTAGCACTGGTCGCCATTAAAGTCGCCTTGTTGGCTAAATCTACAGCCTCCGCATTTTTGCGTAAATTCAAGGAATTGACGACCAGAATGATAACTACAAGCTTGTACTACTCCATGAAATATTTAATTACATCCTTTGCTTATCACTGTAATCGTTACCCACTAACTATACCGATAGCTTTTATTAGCAATCCCTAGATTTCAATAAGTATTTATCTTGGTATAAATTGATACCAAGATAAAGTACTCAATTAAAATGCAGAAAAACACTGTGTTTTTCTTTTACGTTATTTGGCTTAGCTTCTGGTTGAATTTACCGTAAAGACCTTGCCTGTTATGACGAGTTGACAGCAATCCTCTGCCGCCAACACCACATTTTTTTGCTATGTTGTGATTTATGCCAACATCAATTCCATTGCTTTTTGCGAGTGCCAACTAGTTACAGTAAGATTAATTGGCCGATCATTGGTTTATTGACTAATATCTTTTCGCCAGTTACGCTAGCAGTTATTTTTTTAATATTAGTGATTAAGGACTAGCGAGAATTATTTAGACTCTAAATTAGTACCTGGTAAATTGAGCAGGATCTTACGCCTGCAAATTGCAGGAATCCCACCGTGGACTCAAAAGTGTTAATCTGATCCCAAGTTCTTTTGAACTACATATCCATAAAGCATCCTTCAATAATTGGTTCTATGACACAGACAATACCTATCCCTGGAAGCCTTGGATTACCCATCATTGGAGAGACTCCAGCTTTTTTCACAGAACGAGATTTTGCGATTAAACGGCACGGGCGTTACGGCCCAGTATTTAAGACTAACGTTTTGGGGCAAATCACTATCTTTTTACAAGGTGCTGAGGGAAACCGCTTTATATTGGGCAATGAAAATGATTATTTTGAAGTCACCTGGCCATCAAGCACGCAAAAGCTCTTAGGATCGTCATCATTGTCTATGCAAACCGGGCATCAGCACGTTAGCCGTCGTAAAATCCTTGCAGCGGCGTTTCAGCCACGAGCGTTGTCTAGTTATGTAGAAGCGATGAACGCAATTAGTGATCGCTACCTTGATAAATGGGTGAAGCAAGAAACGCTGACTTGGTATCCCGAGCTGCGGAGTTATACGTTAGACATTGCTTGCAAGTTGTTGGTAGGGTTAGATGATGGATCTAAAGCTAGTCTGGGTCACTACTATGAACTTTGGTCAACAGGGTTATTTAGCGTTCCAGTCAACCTGCCTTGGACAGCTTTTGGGAAGGCTTTGCGAAGCCGAGAGAAATTGTTATTAGAAATTGAGAAGCTAATTCTTAAGCGCCAACTTTCCTCAACTCCAGCAAAGAATCAGGATGCTTTAGATTTAATGATGTCAGCGCGGGATGACGAAGGCGAAGGTTTGCCACTAGAAGAGTTGAAGAATCAAGTTTTATCATTACTGTTTGCGGGACATGAGACGCTAACATCATCGCTATCTTCATTATGCTTACTATTGACACAACACCCTCAAGTACTCAATCGAGCACGTCAAGAGCAAATGGAACTTGATGGTCAACCTTTGACATTTGAAACATTAAAACAGATGCCATACCTAGATCAAATTTTGAAGGAAGTACTGCGGGTGATACCACCTGTTGCTGGAGGTTTTAGAGTGGCTCTCCAGGATTGTGAATACCGTGGTTTCAAGATTGAAAAAGGCTGGCAATTACTGTATCAAATAAACGCGACACACCACGATTCAAATATTTATCCTGATCCTGATCAATTTGACCCTGATAGATTCGATCGATTACGAGCCGAAGATAAGCAAAAACCTTTCGCTTATGTGCCTTTTGGTGGAGGCTTAAGAGAATGTATTGGCAAGGAGTTTGCTAGATTAGAAATTAGAATGTTTGCGGCAAGGTTGTTACGTGAATATCGATGGGAGTTACTGCCAAATCAGAACTTAGAAATGTCAGCGATTCCGGTTCCTAAGCCAAAAGATGGATTAAAGGTAAAATTTGAAAGAATATAAAGTTAGTAGCCCAATTTCCTACCAAGCTAAATATTCTAGTTTTGAAAAATTAAAATGCTCTTGAATTAAAATCTTTCTTAGCATGTTTAAAGATGGATATAAAAAAAACAATCGACTCTGCCCAGACTGAATCACAATCTTTACTACTTAACCCTACTCCCATAAGAGATGAGAAATCTGTTGGTAATATTAAGATTCAACACTATAATCTTTGTTCGCAATATGTAGAGGATACACACCCATATCATTCTCTGTCAGTTCTTCACGCTCCCATATCAATGGTTCAGAGAAAAGTTGGAGATCAAGTCCAAGACGGAGCTACTAAAGCTGGTGATGTTTCGCTTATACCTGCAAATATGACTCACCATGCTTACTGGGAAGGACAAGCTATATTTACTGTTTTTTTATTTTCTCCACAGTTCATCTCCAATGTAGCATATGAGTATATTAACTCGGATAGAATTGAACTACTGCCACACCTCTGGCAAACTGATCCAATGATAAATGGAATGGGACATTCCTTTAAATTGCAATTAGAGTCCAGACAACCATTTCACCAGGAATATATTGATCGCATGGCTTTATTTGCTGGTGTTCATCTAATAGAAAATTACTCTTCTGACAAATATAAATTACCTGAAAATACTTATTGTTTGCCAAGCAATCAAACGCGAGAAGTAATTGATTATATCAACACTCATCTTAATAAGGATTTAAGTTTGACACAGTTATCCAACCTTTTATCTATGAGTCATTGTCACTTCTCTCGCTTGTTTAAAAAATCTACTGGTGTTTCCCCTGGTAAGTATGTAACAAATCGTCGAGTTGAGGAAGCTAAATATTTACTAAAGAAAACTAATCTAGATATAGAGACAATTGCTAAACAAGTAGGCTTCTTTAATTCCAGTCACCTCTGTCTTGCCTTTAATCAAAGATCTTTACCCACGCCTAGTAGATATCGCAAAATGCTTTGATTTTTTTTAAAAATTGAGCAAAAATTTCTTGTAATTGAGCAAGAATCTCTTATTAAATGCCAGAAAAAGCATAGTAAACTAAAATAAATTACAACAAAATCAAATCCACCGACTCCGGTTGGCTGGACATGACCGAGCGATCGGCCTAGCTTTCTGATAACTATCTGATCGCTTCGTCATTTTCTCAAATCACATTAACTTAATAAGATCTGCCCTTTGCCCATAAACCATCCACAATATCTCGATAACCATGCAGATCCTAACAATCTCCAACAAAGACTCACGACCAGAAGTAGCGACAACCGCGCTATTAGCTGCGACGGGGCTAACGAAAATTAGCATCACCCTGAGAGCGCTGCCCTCATTTGACCTAGTTGAAATTGATTGTGCGATTTATATAGATCAGCTACCAGACTTCCAGGTTATTGATAGGCTACAGCAAAGCCGCTGCCCGTCAATTTTGTTAGCTGACCAAGATTTTCCTGACAGTCAATGCTTATTTATCCCCTTCGGAATTCTCGATAGGTCTGATAGCGTTTCGATCGGCATCAATATTATTCGTGATTTCATTAATTCGATACAAATAACGGATTTGGACGACATCAACTCTGGTGCAAGTCAAGTTGAAATTGATATCGATGAATCTCCCGATGCCAATATCCATCGACGTACTCCAGAAATTCATCAAATTCATCAGGCTAGGCGGGAGTTGAATTTCTTTGAATCCTTAGCTACTGGTTAATGTCGCATTTTTTGGTGATTCTAAAAACTAGTTCATCGATTGAACACCATCGACGCGCTGTGATTGCTAAAAATTTTCACATACCCTAAACTATTTTTATAGTTAATAGCAAAGACTAACTCCGTCTCACAACTTCCCGCGAGTTGCCGCTGATTGTCTCCGATGACGATAAAGCCGATGGCCGCTAACATTTTTCGATTAATGCATTGATATCCTTATATATCGTTGCCACTCCAAGCAATTCAAAGCCTTCAATGATTTCCGTGATTTCAATGATTTTAACGACCTCTTTGATTTTCATTTAACCTGCGACTCGCTGTTCTTCGCCCTTGTTGGCGCTGAGATCTTCAGTCGATCGCTGGTACTCTTTCGATTGTCCACGGAATCCGCTGATGATGGCGGGTTTCGATATAGTCCTGTATCTTGATATAGCTATGCAAACTTCTTCAGCTGCGCCGGACTCTTTTGAGAGAGTCATAGTCACTGGCTCTTTGAAATCTTCTTCAAGCGTTGAAATTATCAATTATCCTCTTCGACATATCGACGATATGACCATTGATGGAATTAATTTTGCAATTTATATTGATCCAGAACTGGATGAGTCGATTATTGATCGACTACGCCAGAATGTGAAAGCACCAATCCTCATGACTACCAAGAATTTTGGTAGCGATTTGTATGGCCCTTTTAGTGATCTTAGCAATCCAGCACTTTCTGTTGATGTTGTCGATCAAATTAGGAATCTTGTCATGTTAATTGAACAAGACTCGATGCTTGCACGTAATGGTAGCTCTATGCCTGGGAAGGCTACGATTATCGGACAATCTTGCCAGATGATCAAAAATATGGTGTCTGGTCAAGCTTTGAATCTTGATCTAAGCACCTTCCCTAACTGGAAATCTCATTGTCAAGAGTTAAGACGATTAACCAGTGAGCCTGCCAATCAACTCAACTGATTTCAGTGGCCGATCAGCAAAAGCCCCCTTGAATCACTTTGACAGTAATTTTATCCCAAGGATGTTCAAGAGTAATAGTTCAATTATTTTCTACGAATCCAATGACCATGCAAATTCTACTGATCGGGAATGATGACTCTCCCCCCAAGCGAAAAATCTCTTTGTTTTTAGACCTTCACGCAGACGTTGTAAGGATTTCTATTACTTCAAAGAGCGCAGAGGGCATAGATCTCGATAATATCGGTTGTGCTATTTATGTTGATCGTAATTCTGACCAACCAATTGTCGATCGATTACGATCAAACAACTGCCCACTAATTCTTGTGGCCGATCAAGATTGTAGTAGTAGCTGTCTATTTATCCAATTCGACAAATTTGCTGAATCAGCTGCTAACGATCCGATACTGCTCATTCAATCAAAGCTTCGGTCACTGTATAGCCCAGATATTGTGAAATATCAGCGAAATCTTTTTCCATTGATACTAACCGACGAGGATAAGGAAATATGGGAGAGATTGAAAGCGAGTGAAAAGCAGCAGAACGTCAATGAGTCCACCAAATATGAATTAACTCCCGAGCAAGAGTTGGTTGCACTGCACTATTATGAGGGATCTAGAGATGGTCTTCGTGACAAGGAAATTATAAAAGAATTGGGTAAGGGTCGCAGCAGCTTTTATGATGCTCTTGAGGGTCTGAGAGAATTATTCGGGGTGTTAGATAATCCTGCATTAGCCCTAAAACTCACTACTTTAGTAGAGCGTGGCGATTTGGTTTTTGGCCGTATCAACACCTTCTCCCACTAAATTTGTCCGAACACTTCCTTCTTTACTTCTTCTAGTTCATTCTTCAGAACATTTCGCGCAGGCTCATACCTAACTTTTCTGGCATAAAAAATTAATACCTTTACCCATTCTGTCTCGCTGATGAATTCACTTATTTCTGGATAGTAGCAATTCGGATCAATCCCCCACTTTTGAAGCAAGTCTCTTGTTTTTGGATATTTAGATAAACTGCTGAGGTTGGAAGGGATGATACATATTGATTCTAGCGCTTCTATAGTATTAATTTTTTTACGACTCATACTAACCATACGGATGATAATTACCTTTCGATATTAGCCTTCAACACTACTTAATAAATGTTTATTTTAGAAGCCGATTTTTTGGACTTTTGTCCGTGACACATTATAGTGGTTGATGCTATCGTGATGACCATTGAGATACAGCCCTGATGACTGTATTTAAATCTTCCCTCCATTTGTATGGCTCTACTAAAATGCAACAAGTGAAAATTAGTTCAAGTCTCCGCCATATTATCACCGTACTCACGGCCACTCTTGCCGCAATAATCACTCACCCCCAAAGAGCTTCAGCACTTCTTTTTGATGGGTCGCTCAGGCCGATTAAAACAGCTATGACTGGTGCGCTTAATGCTCTTGGCCTAAACGCACTTTCAGCTAGAATCGAGGGCGTTATTACAATTGGCCAAGTAATTGCAATTGCCGTAGTAGCAATTATGATGATTTGGATTTTTATTGGCATAGCCAGTAAACCATCTCAGTTAAATGACGTTCGACAAGTCGTTACCGAGCTATGGATACCAATTGTTGTGCTGATTGTGGCAGCAATTGTCGATGTGCTACTTAATTTGCTAGTGAATTTCAATGGAGCAGGTGGAGCAGCGTGAGTTCACGTCCAGAAGATCCGATCGATTTCAATCCTATGTATGGTCGGCAACCAAAGATTTTTGGGATGGAGTCAGAGATCTTTTCCCTTTTTGTTTTCTCTTGGATTGCTGGACTTATCGTATTTGCGATTCTTTCATACGCAGGACTGCCATTCGCCCTGTTTCCCACCATCAGTCTTGGTGGATTCATGACCGTAGTTATGGCTACTGGTGGCAAGCTATCTACCGCAATTATTCGACTGAGATCCGTGCCAATCTATATCCGTTCAGCTGCTAGGTATCAACGATGTTTTCCAAGAAAAATAAGAATAAACCGCCGTCGAAGCAGGAGATAGATCCACTGCCCAGGCTCGGTGCTGCGAGGGAATACTTCGTAAAGTCAGTAGATTACGTTAGCTCTATCACCTATCACAGCAAAGAGCTTGAGATAGGAGCGATCCTATTAATAGATCCAATCACTAAGAAGGATGTTGTCCGTTTTAGCTGGAAGTATGCTGGTGCGAATGACACTATTACACCTGACAATGCGTTCTCGATCTCTGACAACATGGAAAAATTGTTGGCGGATTTTCCAGGTGAGCAACCCTTCAAGTTTCAGGTAGACTGCTTTGGAGATGATCGGTCACGACAAGCAGAGCTATTGTCCATTCTTGCCCATGCTCCTCTCCAGACACAAAAAATTCTTATAGAGGAAATCGCAGAAGAACAAAAGCGCCACGCAAAAGGAGTTACCAGACCCCGTAATATTACAATTTGGTCTGACTACACCCCACCTGATCGTTTTGAGCAAGACGAAGGGATGGATCGCAAGGTTACACAGCTAACGCAGTTTGCTAATCGAATTCTCAGTAAAGTCAGTAAGACTGCTGAAGCGATCGATCGTCATCAACGAGATCTGCTATTGCTTGATGCCTATCAGCATTTTATTCAAATTAACGCTTTACTAGCATCTCGTTTAGGGGCTTTAGATATCACCCCCCTTAAACCAAATGAGCCTTGGCAAATGTGCCGCGCTGAATTGAATCGGTTTGGCGATCGACTATTAAGCTCTGAGGAATTAGACAAACTCCAAATTGCCCCCCAGACAATAACTGTAGATTTAGAAAGGAACGAAATTTCTGAGGATGTCACTACTCTCGACCATCCAGCGGAAGAGCTAATTCGGTTTTCGCAATCTAAGCCCGATATCATTCGCGATCATGTGCGGGTAGATGGGAAATATGTGGGCTGTTTTCTGCTCACCTCCACGCCTAGGTCTATCCAAGGCAATGCTAGATACACCACATCAGAGTTGCAATTCAAACTCTTGGGCGATTTGTGCAACCAGCCTTACATGAAAGACTTCAAGATTGTCTTTATGGCAGAGCGAGTTGATCAAGTGGAGTCGAAATCTAGTTCCCATAAAAACATTCGTCAATTAGCCAGTGGTGTCAAATGGAAACATGAGATTGCTGGAGTATCGGTCGCTGAAGAAGATCAATTACAAGATGCCAAAGACGCTGAACGGCAATTATCACGGAATTCTCCCAAAATCCGTTTTGGGTTTGCTATTTATCTTTACCGTAATAGTTACCGAGAGCTTACCGAAGCAGCGAGATATCTTACCGCCTACTTTAGTTCTCCAGCAAAACTTATTTGGGAGGACGACAACTGTGATGAACTATTTTTCGCTGGTACTCCTTTCTCTGCTCGTAAAATTGGCACTGATTGCAAACCTTTTATTAAACGCGATCAGCGCTTGGATTTCCCTAGCCGCGAAGCTTCTACTTTTCTCCCAGTCCTCAAAACCAGATCTTTGTCTGACAAAGGAATTCAGCTAATTTCTGAATCTGGTCAGCCGATCTATATAGACTTATTTTCCGACCCTCGGCACATGGCACTGTGGGGGATGCATCGATCGGGCAAGTCGCTCTATATCGCATGGCAAACGTTCATGGCACATGCTATGGGCATCCCAGCGATGTTACTGGACTATACTCCATCAGCAGAGGCCAGTACCTTTAAGGCCATCATTAAAGCTTTGGGTGGAGCGTACGTCAATATCCTAAATAGTAGCCTTAACCCTCTGCAAACACCTAATCTTAGCAAAGACCTTGATCCTGAAACTAGAAACGATTTAATTGCCAATGATCGACGTAGCTCTGCTAGCTTGCTGTCATTGATGTGCTTAGGTTCTAAGGGTACCAATCATCCTCGTCCGTCTAGAATCAGGTTTCTTATCAATATGATCTTAGAATCGTTTTGGAATGATTTTCGGATTCAGCGCCGACATGAAAGTGCTAGACGTGGTGGATTAGGTTCTCCAGAGTGGGACGAATACCCGATTATCTCTGATGTAATTAATTTCTGTGATGCTGCCCACTGTCCATCTCTTACCAACCCAACAGCTGAAGATCGAGATGATTTAGGATTCATTCGACTTGCTCTAACTGGAATTGTAGAAGATAAAGCGCTAGGCACTATTTTAAACAAGCCCAGTAGCTTTGATTTGAATAGTCCCATTATGTGTATGGCAATGCGCTCTGAGCTTGATGATGACTCAATGGCAATTCTTGGTTCTTTGATGTTTCAGACTTGCTATATGAGGGCAACTGAAATAAACAGTGACTCTCTGCTGGTCTGTGATGAGATGAACCGACTGACTTCTTACCCATCGTTATCTTTGTTGATTGGCGAAGTAGCTACCAATGCTGCAAAAGCCGGAATACACCTGCTCATTGCTGGCCAGAACCCGGCTCCAGTTTTTGCTAGTGCTGGTGGTGGCATGATCAAAAGCAACATGGATATCAAGTTAGTTTTTCGGATCGACTCTGCTGCTGTCCAAGATTTTTCCGATGCCTTGGGAATTCCCACCCAGCATCTTCGCAAAAATGTGGGTAACTCATTCTTACCCAATCGGCAGGAACGCTCTAGCCGCTGCTGGGTGCAGTCTGGTGACATGGGAACCCATGCAACTATCTACTTACCACCATCGCTAGTCACCCTAACTTCCAATAACGTGGGTGAAATCGCTAACGCGAAGACTGTCGATCTTTCAATCTCATCTTTAACTAATCAAACTAAGGAATTAACTTATGCTGAAAAATAACCTTAAACGCAAACTATCTTTAATACTTGCTGCTGCTGTTGTGGTTCTACCAGTTTCAGCTATTGCGGCCACTCAACCTGGTGCGATCGGAGATTTGACTTCTTTGCTACTTGGTGATAACGCTGGCCTGGGTGATAACGAAATCAGTCCTCTTGCTCAGTTGGGACAAAAACTAATTAGTGGTTCAGCAGTGGGCGCACAAGATGTTGCTGCTGGCCTAGGCATCAAAATTTATCGGGAAGACGGTGGGCTAGATGTTGGCTCTATCTTGGGCGACCAGAATTTCGATAGCGGCTTGCTAGACTTGGCCACAGAATTAACTAAATCTGATCAACCACTCAGTCTTGCTACTTTACGCACTATTACGGCTAACAACGCCATCGCTGGTTCAGCGACCGCTAACTCTAAGGCCGCTGAACGAGTAGCTGTTTCTACCAAGAAGACGATCGATCAAAACGCTGAGGTTTATAAATTAGCTGAAGTGAGCGATCCTGACAACTCCTTAGAAGTACTCGGTGAAATCAAACAAGTTAGCATTGGTAACTCTCGCACCATCGCCAAGGTCGCCCAGAGCAACTTGTTAAATGCTAAAACCAACGAATTAATACTTTCTCAAAGCATGCAAGCAGCTAACGATAAACGGGTGGAACAAGTGTTTGAAG
>JAGVCD010000174.1 GCA_020059425.1 Chamaesiphon sp.
GCCGCTCCTTAGGTACTTGGGGAAAGATCGGGCTGTGTTCTACTTCCACATAGACCTGTTCTTGTAGCTGATAAATTCGCCAAACTTGGCCATCAAATCTCCAAAATTCGGGGATTCCCAAGCTGGAATAGAACTGATTTTTGGCAATATCGGTGTGGGTAATGTCTACTTCTACTACTAAATCTGGCGGAGGATCTTGGCTGAAATCTACTGTGCGACCTTTGACCAGCGGCTGATTTTGAATATAGTAAGCATTGTCCGGTTCGGCACCTTTTTTAAGATGCGGGTAGTTCATGGTGGTGGAACCCATGGTTTTAAGACGCAGTCCCATTATTTCGATCAATGTCCGGATAAAGATATCGATCAAACTCCGCGAAAATTCATGTAATTCGGAAGGCACTGTAATTTCTAATACTCCATCGTCATAGGTGAGGCGGGCACGTCTTGAGTCAGGTAGTGCAGTCAGGATTTGGAGATATGCTTCCCACGATAGACTGCGCAATACGACGCGCTGTTCGCCAGTGAACTGCATTTTAGTTTTCGGTTCTGGTGCGGCTATTACCATCGATCGATCTCCTGGCAAAGAATACAAAGGTGACTTGCTCTCATTGTAGATCTCAGTGGCGGGGTCAGGCTGAGTTTTTAGGTGATGATTCGGCTTTACACAGATTTATAAAATCATTAAGCGAGATGATATTTTGATAGTTATATGAGACTGTATGTTGATCGACTAAATAATCAGATATATTATATATAGTGCTTTTACTAGCTCAATTTGAGTGATTTTATGACAATTGATCGACTTTCTCATCTCCAGAAGCAAATCAACCGTTACTACGAGCAAATTCAGGATCATGAGAATGCGCTTACAACAGCTCCACCAGGCGGCAAAGCTATCATCAAACAGAGAATTGAAGATGTAGCGAAAGACCTTGCTCCTGTAGAAGAAGAGTATTGGGTTTACTGGAAATCAAAAGGATCTCAACTGGAAATTGCGGATGCTGATGCAGATATAATAACTGCTGAAATTGTAGAACAAGTAGAGATTCTACAGTACAAACCAACGGTTAAAAATAATGCAGCATTAGTCAAACTACTAAATGAAATTAAAGCAGAATTAACCAAGCAGGAAATTCCTGGTTCGGGTAAGCTCAAAGCAGTAATTCCACTATTGCCTGGATTTTTATCTTATGAGTTGGAGTTGGATACAGAAGGGCTGTTACAACGGCTATTTCCGACATTTTCTAAGTTGGCGGCAAAACTAAAAAAGACCCTAGCCTAGATCGAGGGCAAGAATCGATCGCACACAACATACACCAAATCGACTGGCTCGATCGATCGCGCCAACTCCTCAAAGCCCAGAAATACCTCACCACCAACCGCCTCCTCAAAGAATCCAACCGCAAAATCGATGATATTAACGTAGGACTAGTCGAGCGGAAAGAACGCCCAAAAATGAAGGAGGTGGAAGACGCAGCGCAGGGTTCTCAGATATATCATCCAGTCGAATATATTGATACGAAACGCTTCGAGCATGAGGCATTTCTCGCCGAAGTGGTGGGAAAACCTGCTGGGGGCAAACATATCGCGATTATTGGCGAACCTGGTGCGGGTAAGACTACCATCCTGACTAAAATCGGTGCATGGCTGATTCAGCAAGCCGAGCAACAACCGCCAGCACCATTGGTAGTAGCATGGATATCGCTAGCAGATGTCGGAGATAACTCACTAGAAAAATATATCAAGAAAAAATGGCTCAAAAAAGTTTGCGAAGATAATTTTGATGCAGCTTGGGAAGACTGGAAAAAATTGCGCCAGCAGTGGCGGGTATGGCTGTTATTGGATGGTTTGGATGAAATGTCTGGCGATGCTTTGGCGGCGATTCATCGCGATTTGGGACAGGCTTGGGCGCAGAATTTGCGGGTGGTAATGACTTGTCGGCTCAATCAGTGGGAAACTGCTGCGGGTGGTAATATTCTGACGAATAGCTTTGATGTCTATCGCACGCTGGACTATAGCTATCAAACGAGTCAGGGTGAAGACCAAGTAAAGGAGTTTATTAGCAAGTGGTTTGCCGACGATGAAAAAGTAGCTACCCAGATTCGCACAGAGTTGGATGCTCCAGGCAAGGAACGGATTAAGGATTTGGTGAAGAATCCGCTCCGATTGACGCTATTGTGTGCGTCTTGGGAAAAAGATAACCAAGCTCTACCAGAGATGCAAGCCGATTTGTATCGGGGGTTTGTGAATTATCTGTATAAGTGGAAGGCGGCGGAGTTTTCAGATGAAGTAAAACTCAGACAAGAACTAGATCTAGCTCTGAGGGAACTGGCAAAAGCGGGTTTGAATCGACAACCGATTAATGATGGCGCAGTCAGACGGTTTCGCTTTACAGCTTCGGAAATTAGCGAGTTATGGAAAGATTTACCGGATACGTTGCTACCCGCTGCGAAGAATTTGGGCTGGTTGAATGTGGTGGGTGAGGAATCAGGGGAAGCTGTATATGCTTTTTACCATCCGACGTTTCAGGAATATTTTGCGGCTTGCAGTATCGATGATTGGGATTATTTTTTACCAAGGGCACATATTGATCGACCTGTTCCTTGTCAGGGTGAAGATATTCCAACTTATCGAGCATTTGAGCAAGAATGGCGACAGGTAATTTTGTTCTGGATGGGGCACAAAAATGAGATCATAACAGATACACTCAAGGAAGAATTTATCAAGAGGCTGACTGATTTTCAGGGACGAGAGGGGAAATTCTACTTTTATCGAGCTTATATTATGGCAGCGATTGTTGTAGGTGAGTTCAAGTCTTCTCAACAGGCTGAATCGATCGTTGGACAGATTATCGAATTTGCATTTGGACGTTTCAATTCAGAGAAAAATCAGTGGGAGGGTTATTTAGAGTCGATTGAATCTTTGGCGAGAGCAACAATACCTTTTACTCATAGAAAATATGCGATCAAAAGTTTAGAGGTTCTTCTCGAACAAAATAATTCAAACAATAATAAACTCTATGAAATAAGAGAAATTTTAAATAACATCACTTCTTTTCATGAAAAAATAGTCGAGGAAGATATCAGGGAACCGAGTGATTCAATCTATTATGAACGACCTGGTTCTCGAAGTGATGAATCAATTAATCAAAAAACTGAAGATGCGATTACCATTCTTCAAAAAAGTTCTGATTGCAACCCATTCAACCCTGATAAACTGCATTGGGCAATTGATACATTAGCTAGATCTACGGGTAATCAAAAAACGATCAAGGCTTTGATTACTTTTCTTGGACAAGGCAATCATCGTAGTAGTTTTTATCGTCCTGGTACTATTGCTGGTACTGATACTTATGGATATCAGGCCGCATTGGCTTTAGGCAAAGTTGCCGTAGGAAATAAGTTAGCGATCATTGATTTAATAGATCTCTTAAAGAATGACAAAGTGAATCATAATATATGCTTCAATGTTTATATAGCTATCTATAAAATTGTTACTAAATCAGAAATGTTTTTGGTTATTGAAAACATTAAAGGGTACATCATACAAGGATCTTACAAGTCCAATCCTCATAGATTTAATAAATGCTACATGATTGTTTTTCAATATACTCAATTTCTTACCTATCCAGAGTTTTATAAAGCATGGCACCAGCGTCAAGATTCAGCTTCTCTAAACCTCAAATTTTTCAAGGATGACTAAATTAACCCCACCCCTCCAAGCAGATTCAAATCATCTGGCCCACCAGCACCGATAATATTTCCGATGCCCTCCCCCAGAACAAGAGAACTTAGTAGCAGCGATTTGCAGTGCGATTCTCCATTTTACTAAAAATAAGTTATGGGGTTAGCTATGGATTCAAGCTCGATCGACTTTATTCCAAATTAAAATTAAATAGCTTCTTCATTGCTTCCATCACCTTATCAGAATCAGCTTCACCCAAATGACCAATTCGCCTCACAATTAAGGAATAATCCAGAGTAAACAATTTCATCCGCACGATCAATTCAGCTTTCAATCCAGCCAATGACAGATCAGAAATATTCACATCCAACGCCCAAGGTTGATGAGTCGCCGTGGTAATCATTGCCATCACGCCTTTACGCATCTGGTTATTAAATATACCTGCATCCGACAGGACTAAAGCAGGTCTGCGTTTAGTTGCAACACTATCTGTAAAAGGAAAAGGTACAACGACAACATCGAACTGGTTATAAATCTTGGTAGGCGAACTCATCTGCTGCGGACCCCCATTCAGTCATCAAAGAAGAAATACTAACTAAATATTCTGGGCTAGGAGGATCGATCGATTGATTTTCAACGGGAACATCATTAGCCAAAGACAGACGATGCTCATTCCGAGGAGCCACACTATCAGGCACGCCATTATCTAAGATAATTACTTCTACTGATGCACCGATCGGCAATGGTAATTCCGATCCGATCTCCAAACCATTTTCAGTGACGATCGCATCAACTTTATAAGCATTCATCGATCCGGCTCCTAACTATCTGTTTCGTAATTATAAACCAGCTTCAAGCCACATAGAGTTAGAGAATCTACTCCCAATGCCCTCCCCCAGAGCAAGAGAACTTAGTAGCAGCGATTTGGAGTGCGATTCTCTGTCTTACTGAGAGTCAAAGTCAATCTGGGTTTACCTCATTTATCAAAGAAAATGCTACTCGATCGACAGCATCATATGTATGTGATATAAGAGATTATTTTTCACAGCGAATTTGAAGAGTGGTTTTTTGCCGAGGATCTGGAAGTGCAGACATCGTTGGCGTAGCCTCTCCCGTGGAGAATCGCGATGGTACTTGATATCCTCGAAGAGCAAGGAGCCGCTTTGGGTCGCCCTTACGTTGACACCATCAAGGGTTCAGCGTTTACCAACATGAAAGAACTCCGAGTACAGTATGATGGCAATCCCTACCGCATCCTTTTTGCCTTCGACCCCCAACGCCAAGCCGTTTTACTAATAGGGGGCAATAAAAGAGGCGATAAACGCTGGTATGAGAAGAATAACCCGATCGCAGACCAACGATTTGCAGAGTGTTTAGCATAAAACAAATGATGGTGAATTACTATGACTCGTCAACACAGAACCTACAAACAAATTAAACAAGAATTCTCTCCAGAAATGCGGGCAGGAATTAGTGCTGGAGCCGATCAAATCCGAACCGAGTTGAAAATCATCAGTACGGTTCGTCAAGCCGCTGGACTTACCCAAGAAGAGTTAGCAGATTTATTAGAGGTTCGACAATCCTATATATCTCAGGTCGAAGCTAGAGAGAATATTACTCTCACTACACTGATTAGCACGATCGCGGCCATGGGAGGATCGATCTGACAGTCAACTTTCCAGAAAAACCCTCCGTCCAATTCCCACAAATTGAAACATCATTCCTTCGTAATAGGCAAGAATCATAGTCAAGGTCAATCGATCTCAATTTGGCAACTCCAACGCTAGACGAACGCTGGAAATCTTCAAAAGGTTCTGTTACCCGCTGCTACGATCTTCTGAATCAGCTATTTCGCTCGTAGATCCTGGCCAACGGGGATTGCGTTATTATAGTACAAACTAACGCAATCCCCGTTGGCGTAGCCCTTACTTTGGAAAATCGATCATGGATAGCCCCTTCATCCTCGAAGCTCCCTTTCGCCCCACTGGCGATCAACCAAAAGCGATCGAACAACTCCTCGCTAACCTCCAAACCAACCAGCAATACCAAACCCTATTGGGGGCGACGGGTACTGGCAAAACTTTCACGATCGCCTCGGCCATTGCCGCCTATGGCAAACCAACCTTGGTGCTAGCTCACAACAAAACCCTAGCCGCCCAGCTGTGCAACGAATTCCGGCAGTTTTTCCCCCACAATGCTGTCGAATACTTTATTTCTTATTACGACTACTACCAGCCCGAAGCCTACATTCCAGTAACTGATACCTACATCGAAAAAACCTCGGCGATTAATGAAGAAATTGATATGCTGCGCCACTCCGCCACCAGGTCGCTCTTTGAACGGCGGGATGTGATTGTAGTGGCTTCGATTAGTTGTATCTATGGTTTAGGTACGCCCGGTGAATATCTAAAAGCTTCGATCCCGTTTCAAGTGGGGATGGAA
>JAGVCD010000155.1 GCA_020059425.1 Chamaesiphon sp.
GAAGTTACTACTGCTGCCGTCGTGGATTCTCCTACCCCTTTGGCACCACCCGTAGTAGTCAAACCCCAATTAGAGCCAATGATGGCAATCATGGCTCCAAAACATAACCCTTTAATGGGCGCACTAGCTATATCCCAAGGACTCAGAAAGCTTTGGCAAGATTCAATAAAAACTCTGGAGGGTAAATTAAAAACGCTAGTGGCAATCAGCCAACCACCAGCTAAGCCAGTACCGATCGACATCAAAGTCAAAACTGGCAACATGACACAGCAAGCCACCAAACGTGGAATTACCAGATAGTCGATCGGATCAGTCTTTAAAACATAAAGAGCATCGATCTGTTCGCTTACGCGCATGGTACCAATCTCCGCCGCAAAAGCTGACCCGACCCGGCCAGCCACCACTACCGCTGTCAAAACTGGTGCCAATTCCCGAGTGAGAGCGAGAGAAAGCACGCCACCAACTGCTTGTCCAGCCCCAATGCTAATAAATTCTCTGGCTACTTGGATGGTAAACACCATACCCACTGTCGTCGATGTCAGTAGAGCAATCAGAATAGACCCAGGACCAACAAAGCTCATTTGCTCAATAATGTTGGTGTAGTGAAATCTTCCTTTCAGAACATGAATGAGTGCCTGTCCACCCAGCAAAATCGCGGCAAATAGACGCTTTAACCATCTCTGCATAAGTTTTTTACTCTGGAGACCGGGGTATTATTTTAACATTAGTGAACTGTCTGATACATCAGAGAATCTTACGGCCAGTCAAGATTTCCCGGACTTCCAGCATGGCGGAGTAGGTGGGAACAATGTGTAAAGTTTCATCGGCAGGAGTGAGTTCCAAGGCTTTTTTCACAGCCTCAGCAGTATCTGGTTCCACCACCAGTCGGCAGCCGCCGCCCAACTGTTTTTTGCTGTATTCTAAACGTAGTGCCATATCAAACACCCGATCGCCACTGACTACAATGGTACCGCCAGAATTGACAAATTTCTCGGTGTCCACATCCCAAATCCAGGAAACATCAGTGCCATCCGGAGTCCGATCGTTGAGAATCATCAGCGTGACCGAGCTACCGCCTGTTTTTTGGACTTGTTCGATCGCCCGAATCGTTTCATTCATGCCCACCGGATTTTTGGTGAGCAGAATCCGCACTTTTTTGCCCTGATAGACGAGTTCTTCGGCGCGGCCAAAGGCTGCTTGGAAATTCCCAATCACATCTAATATTTTTTCGGTGCCCACGCCGATCGACTGAGCGGTGGTAATAGCAGCCAGAGTATTGTACTTGTTATAAACCCCGATTAGTACCTGTGGCCATTTACGGCTATCGATCGACAATTCATCTTTATGAAAACCACACTTCGGACAAGCATAGTCGCCCTGATGGGAAAGATATACACCTTGATAATCTAGAGCATGACCACAACTGGGGCAATAAATCGAATCTACAGCGTGGGGAATTTCATCCAGATATAGCTCTGGTTCACTGAGACCAAAATAGGCCACCTGCTTGGGAATATTCGCCGCAACCATTTGCTGGCCAAAGTGAGTTAGAGCTGGATCGTCGCCATTGATAACGAGCGTGGTGGTGGGCGGCAAATCGGCAATTACTTTTGCCCACTTATAGATAATGGTATCTACCTCTCCGTACCGATCGAGTTGATCCCGAAACAGGTTGAGAGCCATGATGTATCTAGGTTGTAATTGAGGCAACACCAGCGGGATCACATTTTCATCTACCTCTAAGATGCCAAAATCAGCTTTGAGCTGACCAGTTAAACTAGTATGATCGAGGAGGGTTGTGATCAAGCCATTGACCAAATTAGCGCCAGCCTCGTTATGGACTACCGACCAGCCATCTTTCTCTAACATGGCGCGGAGCAACAGCGAAGTAGTTGTTTTGCCATTAGTACCAGCAACTACTACAACACCATGCTTGATTTGCTGAGACAACAGATTTAGAATCCGAGGATGGAGATTTTTAGCGATCGTCCCTGGCAGAACACTAGCTGCCCCGAGTTTGAGGGTGCGAATGGTAGTAGTAATAGCTTTGGCTGCAAATACAGCGGTACCTAATCTTACTCGATCGATGAAACTAATTTTGCCCATTCACCCTCATACAATAGTCCTGCTCTGGGTCAAACATTATAGACTAGAAGGCTACTTCACTCTGTAAAGTCAGTCAAATATCACAGAAAAATACAAACATATTGCATAATAACACCCATCAATTGCTAGTATAGTTAAGCAATGTGGAGATATTTGATATCCCAAAATTTAGTATTATGTAGATGATTTTTATGTGATTTCCAAGCTGAGCTGGATAGTTAGAGTTTATTTGCAGTCAATATTTGTTCATTAGATTTATTAACCGGCCAGAGCTGTTGAGCGTTGCTGATCATACTTTTTACCAACCATTATGAAAGATAACCTTCTCAAACTCGCTGAACCTGGGGCTCTCCAATTTGTTGGAATGCAAGAACCGCGATTGAAAGAAGAAAGCAATGTCAAAATAGTAACTAATGCTCTCCGCAAATACTGGTATGTTAGCGCTTTAGTTAGTTCTTTGATAATGGGTGCTGTAGCGCTCAAAACCTTCACCCAAACGCGCATCTATCAATCGGAAGTTCAAATATCGATCGAGCTTGACAAGGCTTCAACAGGGGTAGACAAGTTAGCCTCGATAGCTGGCGGCGGCGGCAATAGTAGTGAAAATTCTTCTTCTACTTCGACTCGCACCACTCAAATTGAAACCACTATTGAGCTTTTACAAAGCAAGCAATTGATTAATAAGGCAATGAATCGAATTGTTGATCCTAATCTGCGAGCGACACCAGAAGATGTGCTGGAAAATATTAAAATTTCGTCGAAGACAGATATTGATATTTTAAATATTTCTTACTCCGATCCTTCTCCAGCCAGAGTAATTGCTGTTCTCAACTCTTTGAGCGAAACCTATATTGAGTTCAGCGTCAAACAGAAAAAAGCTAAAACCGATAGTTCGATCGCCTTTATTGAAGGGCAATTACCGGAGGCTCGTAAAAAATTAGAAGCTTCAGCCCAGCAGATTGAACAATTCCGACGTAAGTATCGTTTTGCTGACCCCGAGAGTGCGGCTAAAGCCCTATCAGAGTATCGTCAACAGGTTATTGGCAAGCTAAACGAGGCACAAGTGGCCAGTCTACAAGCTCAACAGGCTCAACAGCAATTAAGCAAGCAGCTGGGACAGGTGGGTCTACGTTCTGATAATTCGCTATCGACTACCATGCTTACTCAGGATGGTGTATACCAAAAGTTAGCTGAAGAAATCAACCTCCTCAATATCAAATACAACCAGGAAAGAGTCCGGCTAAGTGACGAGAACCCCAGTATTATTGACCTTAAAAAGAAGCGAGAACAGTTACAGTTGTTGCTGAGAAAAAGAGCCCAAGAGGTTCTGAAGCGGCCAGTTTCAGATACCGAGCTGGCTAGTGGAGCGATCTCTAACGTTTCTGGTAAGGCCGGGGGATCTTTGTCTGACAACTTTGCCGGAGAACAAGCAAAACTAGAGACAACTATCGCATCACAAGCGGCTCAGGAAGCTGGACTGAAGAGAATTTATGGGCAGGTCGAAGCGCAAATTGCCCAGTTACCAGTACTGCAAAAGCAATATACGGAGTTAGAGCGGGAATACAAACTCCAGACCCAAGAATTAACTGCATTCTTGCAGAAATTGCAAGAATTAAAAATCGTTAATGCTGAAAAAATTGTGCCTTGGACGTTGTTGGATCCACCAGAAGTACCGGATTTCCCTGTCTCTCCGGATATTCCTCGTCAACTAGCTTTAGGATCTGTAGCTAGCCTACTGGCAGGTTTACTGGCTGCGGTTGGTTTACACAAGCTAGATACCCGCATTGATGATCCAGACGCGGTTAAGGATCTGACTGGCTTGCCGATCTTGGCTTTAATTCCAAAGGTTGGAGATTTAGGATTACAGTTGGGTCTCCAGACTAAAATGCATGAAAAACAACCTAATCGGAAGAAAGGGAAGGAGTATGAGTACTGGAGTTTTATTGAAGCAATCCGGTCTTTAGCTTTGGGAATTGGATTTACGACCGATCAAAAGGAAAGTGTAGAAGGTAAGACGGTAGCTTTCACTTCCGGGTTACCGAAAGAAGGCAAGTCAACTATTTCTTTTAATTCTGCCGTGCATCTAGCTGAGCTAGGTTACCGGGTATTAATTGTAGATGGCGATTTGTACAAGTCCAGTGTCCGAAACTTTTGCTCTAAATCCCCCATTTTCCAGGGAGTCGATTGCTTTGCCCGCGAGGGATTGACTGATGTAATTAGTGGTACCCACCGCTGGCAAGACTTGGTTAAAAGAGCACCTGGCATCAAGTTAGATGCTCTTTTCTCGGGGCCGCGCGTAGTTAATTCGATCGCTCTCCTCAATTCACCACGTTTAGAGCGGTTAGTAGAAGAATGGCGAAAAGAGTATGACTACATAGTGCTAGATGTCCCCCCCATTTTGGGAGTTAGTGACACGCGGTTATTAACTACTCTGGCTGATGGCTTGGTTTTTGTAGTTGGATTAGATGTGGCTCAACGTCAATCGGTAAATCGGGCTATCACCTTATTATCTTCTTTAAATACACCGATCTTAGGCATGGCTGTTAACCAAGTAGCTGCGCGCCACACTGGTTATCATAGCTATTACGAATATTACAGCAAGCCGCCAGCTCTAGCCCCAGAGAAAGTTGTTGATGTTAGAGTTATTGATTAAGACGAAAAATATCATAGGGGAAATTCGCAATCTCCCTAAGTCCCCCTTAGAAATGGGGATTGCTGATCCTGTTTTCTGTGCTGCTAGATTTCGTACCAGTCTTTGGGATTGCAGTTAATTCAATTAACTTCTTTGGATGGCAAAGAACAAAAAAGCTGTAAGTAATCTTGAGCAATTCTTTCTTTGGAATAGTTATTCACACAGTATTCTCTACCAGAGCGACCCAGATTTTTCACTAGCTCATGATTACTGCTTAGTTTTTCTAAGTAAGCGGCTAACCCGTCACCATCTCCGTTTCTAAAAGTCTCTCCACAACGAGCTTGAGCAATAATGACATTATTTAAGTAAGAATGAGCGGGGCAAATGGCGGCGACGGGAGTGCCAGCGGCTAAGGCAGAATAAAGTTTACTCGGGGCAATCAATCCCTCCATTTCTTCGGCAATACTGACGATAGATATATCACAAGCTGTCAGGGAGAAAGGCAAGTTTTCACGAGATTGATATGGTAGGAATAGGCAGTTGTTAACACCTGCCTGCTGCACTTTATTTTGGACAAAATCTCGCTGATCACCACTGCCAATAAAAACAAATTTAATTGGTTTGTCTTTGAGCTGTATAATGGCATCCAAAAGAGTGTCCATGTCATGGCAACGACCCATATTGCCAGAATACAAAACCGTAAAAGGTTCAACTAATCCATGTTCTTTAGCAAACCAGTTTTGGCTTTTATCGATCGGCTTAATAACTTTTGGTTCAGTCCAATTGGGAATTACCGAAATTTTGTGGGCGATCGCCGGTTGC
>JAGVCD010000265.1 GCA_020059425.1 Chamaesiphon sp.
GGTGGAGATAACAAAGTTGTCTGGAAGCGAATATCGCCAGTAGTGGTGATCGCTGGGGATACTGCTAAAGCAGTAGCAATTTGCCGAGCTAAGTCATTAGCTCCATGTAAACCACCCAGCAACGGCACAACAGCACTACCATTGCTAGCAACGGCGATTACCGCTGGTTCATGGAGTTTATCTTGCAGGAGGGGGGCGATCGATCGAATCAAAATCCCGGCGGCACAAAGTCCGACAATAGCAATGTCTTGACTAAATAAGTCTTGAACTGTCGTTTTAAAGTGCTCGAAACTGACATCTACACCAGTAGTGCGTTGGGTTGAACCATAGAGCACCGCTTCCGGCAGTACTGTCATTAATTGACGGGCTGTCGCTACACTATCTTGACTGAGCACTACTACTGCAATTTTAGCCATTCATCCACTGCCATTCGCTCGGAATCACAATCATGGCAAAGTAAGGTACCTGGGTAGGATCAACCTCGGCGATGGGGACAATTCGCTGTTGTTGGGTAGTCGATCGTTCAATATATTTAGCCCGTTCCCATAAACCAACTTCTTTTAAGACATCACAAACCTTGGCAAAATTACGCCCCAATTTCATAATCACCGCCGCATCAGCAACTTTTAACCTGTCCGCAATGGTCTGTGCTGGCAAAGTTCCCGTCAACACGATAAAAACATCGTTACGATAGGTCAAAGGCGTACCGAGCATCCCGGCGCTGGCCATTACCGACGACACCCCCGGTACTACCTCCGTCGGGAAGCGGTGGGCGAGCCGATTGAAGGTGTACATAAAGGTACCGAAGAAAAAGGGATCACCCTCACAAAGCACCGCTACATCTCGACCAGCTTCCAGATGCCCGGCCAATTCCTCAGCCATCTTGTCGTAGTAAGGCTGGGAAGAAACTTCTAGCTTAAAAGGCAGCACCATCGGAATCTCGATCTGTTCTGGCTTTAAATAATCGGCTACAACTGCCCGCGATATACAGCGACCATCTGGGGAGGCTGGATAAGCCACTACTGGCACCGATTGTAAAATGCGGTACGCCTTGAGTGTCAACAATTCTGGGTCGCCAGGACCCAATCCTAAGCCGTATAGTTTACCAACAGTCATAGTTATTCAGCCTCCTGAGCTAAAGCATTAATCGCGGCAGCAGTCATGGCACTGCCACCCCGCCGCCCGTGAATCGTAATAAAAGGAACACCCCGACTATTGGCCGCCAGCTCGGCCTTGGATTCTGCTGCCCCTACAAACCCCACCGGCATTCCTACGATTAAAGCTGGTTTGCTGGCTCCGGCATCCAGTAACTCCATTAACCGAAAAAGAGCTGTGGGAGCATTACCGATCGCCACTACCGACCCAGCTAAATCCGGTAACCAAAACTCCAGGGCGGCAGCTGAACGAGTGTTTCCAATCTTCTTGGCTAGCTCTGGAACAGCCGGATTTTTAAGGGTGCAAATCACAGCATTGTTGGCTGGCAAGCGACTGCGGGTGATCCCATCAGCCACCATATGGGCATCACAGAATATGGCAGCTCCAGCCGTGAGGGCTTGCCTGCCGATTTCTGCTGCATGAGGTGAAGCCTCGATATCCTGAGCAATATCAGTGATGCCACAACCATGAATCATGCGCACCACGACTTTTTCCAAATCTGGTGGAATATTGCTTAAATTAGCCTCCGATCGAATGGTGGCAAAGGATTTTTTGTAGATTTCTGCGCCGTCGCGAATATAGTCCAGCATTAAGTTTGACTGTCAATTGGAATAGCTAAAAGTTGGTGTAAGTCCGAGATGGAATGACGTTGTACAAAGTTAGTAAAGGATTCTTGAGCAGTACGCCGCTGTTGTTGGTAAATATGAATCAGGCGATCGATCATCTTCATTACCTTATCTACTGGCATCATGGGAAATAACCGTTGACCAAAGGTTTGATTACCCGATCGCAGATAAATCTCATAGCCTTCGATCGATCCATCAGATATTCCCAGTAATGCAATATCGCTACCGAGGGGATGAGCACAGCCTTTGCCACAGCCACTCACATGGATTTGCAGGGGCTGATCCAATTGTGCGATCATCTTCTGAATCAAAACTTGAGCATGTTTATGACTATTGGTTTCAGCTGCTTGGCAACCAGGTTTACCCCGACAAGCAGCGATTGATCCGGCGGGATGATTAGCATTGATTGGTAGTCCTGATTTTTCTAACGCCGGTGTTAAATTGGGCAGGTCACAATCTAAAACATTCGGTAAGATCACGTTTTGCCAAGGTGTTAGTCGTAAACTACCGTCGCCATATTGATCTGCTAAATCACCTAAACTGCGTAGTTGATCGATCGACAGCTGACCCAAAGGTAAAATTAATCCTACATAGGAATAACCTGCTTCTCGCTGGGGATGGATGCCCAAATGTGCCCCAGGCTTCTTGATGATCTGAGGGTTTAGTTGATGCCGGTCGTCAAAATCTGCGGCCAATAGACTGCGAAACCAATCCAATCCCCACTGCGCTACTAATTGCCGGAGGCGAGGTTTCTGGCTACGCCGATGCTGCTGTGGTGCAATGGGTAAAGCAGTTACATGTGCTAAATAGATCTGATGAATCTGGGCGACGAGACTAACGCAATTATCTACCATACAA
>JAGVCD010000233.1 GCA_020059425.1 Chamaesiphon sp.
AAAGCTGAAAGAAATTTCTGGACATCAGGGCTACCAAGCTCTTATTCGGGATGTGCTGTGGCGCTTCGTTCAGCAAAAGTCGGGTGAATATCAACAAAGGTACACAACTGCCGATATTCGGGCAACGATGCCAGCGATCGCCAAAAGTGAAGAGCGCTGTTGTATCACTGGCAAGGTGATTCAAGCTAATGAATCAATGCTGCTGGGTTGGACAACTTCTGGTGATTTGGTACCCCTACACTCCGAAAGCTGCTCGATCGACTAAATTAGATTTTTGATTTTTAACTAAAAACAGCTTCCTGGTTTTCACAACAGGAAGCTGTTTTATTTGGTTTGAAACTAAATTTAAAAAACAGGTACTTAGAGATCCTGTTCGCTAAAATCGCGGGTAATGTGATCGAAAGGTACATCTACAAAATTGGTGTCGCTCATCCCAGCAGCAGCCAATTCTTCCTTAACGATGTCTTTCATGATCTGAATACCTACGACCGTGGGGGCAATGGGCACACCCAGTGAGTTGTAAGTTTCCCGTAAACCTTGCAACACCCGTTCGTCTAGCACATTGTTATCAGCTGCGATAATCGCATAGCTGGCATAGCGCAGATAATAGTCCATATCCCGCAGGCAAGCGGCATAGCGGCGAGTGGTATAAGCATTACCACCAGGGCGGATGAGTTCCGGGTTTTCTTCAAAGAGGCGCAAACCAGCACGTTGCACAATGGAGGCGGCGTTGCTGTTAATAATGGAGGCAGCAGCAATCCGCGCAGCTCCGGTATCAAAATAGGTTTTTAAGCTATCTAAAGCGTTCCGATCGAAGTATCGACCAGTGATATCGTAGGACTTAATTAAATTTGTAACAGCATCCCGCATGAGACTGCTCTCCCAGGAGTAATAAATATATATTTCAGCCTCTAAGTATTGCAGAGAAACTACAACCTCTGGGAGCCTACCGTTACAATTCTCAATGTCTGGTAAAGTGCTAAGCGCCCTCTAAAGGTGCCATCGTCAGTCCGGCACGCCGCAGTTGTTGATGATATAGTTCCGCCTGTTCTTGGGGGCCAACCCAGGCTATGGCTTGGCCTTCATCGTTAACTTGATGGGTTAATGTCCAGGCATAATCGTCGCTCATGCCGGGGATAAAAGTCATCAGGCAATGGTGGACATGCTCAAAGGTATTGAAATCGTCGTCTAGGATAATTACTTTAAAGTTGGGGTAAAGCTGTTTGGTGGTTTCTTTGACCCGATCGGGAGTGGCAACTGGAGTCATCGGCTTAAGAAGTACGTAGTTATTGGTTTAGATAATTTTAACGAAAATTTTCAACGAAATATTCACCAATTCTATTCTCTATCAAGGGCTTGGTTTTTTCGGCGGCGACAGCGATCGGAGCAATATTTCACCTCATCCCAGCATTTCTCCCACTTCTTGCGCCAGGTGAATGGTAAATTACAAACCGAGCAGGTTTTGGTGGGTAGGTCAGATTTGGCTCTTTGTCTGGGCATGGATATGGGTAATGGTATGGAATTAGGTTTAGAGCAGGTGCGGATAGTTTTGGTCGAACCCGCTGGAGCCAGGAATGTAGGATCGATCGCCCGAGTCATGACCAATATGGGCTTGAGTCAGCTGGTAATTGTGAACCCCCAGTGTGACTTAGGCAGCGAAGAAGCGCGACGCATGGCTGTACATGGTCAAGAGCTGCTCACCAGCTGCACAGTAGTACCAGACTTAAACACCGCTTTACAAGGCTGTCAGCGGGTGGTTGGGACAACTTTTCGTCAGGATGACTTACCTAGGTTGCCGCAGTCACCCGCAGTGGCCTTGGCTTGGTTGCTAGAAATCTCTTCGCCGACGGCGGTAATTTTTGGGCGGGAAGATAATGGCTTAAGCAATCAGGAACTAGACTATGCCCAGCGCTATTTACGGATCCCGGTATCCCCAGCCTATACCTCTTTGAACTTAGCACAGGCCGTGGGGATTTGTGCCTATGAACTGTTTCAGCTCAGTCAGCAGACATTAATAGTTGATTCAGTTCCAGCAACTACCGATCTGGCGACGATCGATCAGCTCGATCGCTATTACCAACAATTAGAAACGCTATTACTAGAAATTGGCTATCTTCAACCGCAGACGGCACCCAGCCGGATGTCTAAATTACGACGCTTGTACGGTCGATCGGAGATGTCTAGCAATGAACTGGCACTGTTACGGGGCATTTGTAATCAGATGACTTGGGCACTGCATCACTCCGAATAGACTGAAACTATGGATAGACCGGGATTTGATAGATCGATCAAATTGGCCAAATTGTTCATAATATTGCTGATAATTCATTCTTATTTTTGTTAAGAAAAAATACAGGGAATGCCCGACAGCGAAAAGTTGTAATACCTTGAAATCACTGTCCTGTTGCGCAAATCCTAAACTTAATTTATTAGGATAATTGCCAGATGTTATTGATCCGTAATTCAATTCTCCAGTACAATTCATCTGCCATAAAATTCATGTTTAAAAACAAAAGTGTACAAGCAAAAT
>JAGVCD010000413.1 GCA_020059425.1 Chamaesiphon sp.
AAATTTAGGAACTTATGAGCTTTAATGAACTGGTAAATCAGCTAAACACTGGCACCATTCTGCCAGAAGTGATTGTAACCTTGACGCTTTTAGCCGTTTTGGTGGCTGACCTGATCTTCGGTAGGCAGCAAGCACGTCCGATTGCTTATCTGGCCATCACGGGTCTCGGGGCCGCAATCGGGGCTTTAGTTTTACAGTGGGGCACTCCCGACAATATTGGTTTTTTTGGAGCCATCACCAGCGATCCGCTGAGTGTGATTTTTCGGGGCATTATTGTGCTATCGGCAGCGGTGACTATTTTGATGTCCATCCGATATGTAGAACAAACGGGTACAGCCCTAGCCGAATTTATCGCCATCTTGCTCTCGGCAACTTTAGGTGGGATGTTACTATCCGCTGCGACCGAACTTGTGACCATCTTCGTCTCTTTAGAAACACTGAGTATTTCGTCATATATGATGACGGGCTACATGAAACGGGATCCCCGTTCTAACGAAGCGGCACTCAAGTATCTATTGATTGGTGCCGTCAGTTCGGCGGTGTTTCTCTATGGGGTATCACTGCTCTACGGTCTATCTGGTGGTGAAACGAAACTGAGTGCGATCGCTCAAGGCATTGCCGCCGCCCCTGGTAATCTGTCTTTGGGTTTAGTTGTATCACTAGTATTTGTGATTGCCGGTATTGCCTTTAAGATTTCCGCAGTACCTTTCCACCAATGGACACCCGATGTTTATGAAGGTTCACCTACTCCCGTCGTAGCCTTCTTGTCAGTGGGTTCTAAGTCCGCTGGTTTTGCTCTAGCTATCCGGTTATTAGTAACAGCTTTCCCGGCAGTGCGCGACGAGTGGCACTTTGTCTTTACCGTATTGGCAGTACTCAGTATGGTGCTTGGCAACGTGGTGGCCTTGGCGCAGACCAGCATGAAACGGATGTTGGCTTACTCTTCGATCGCTCAGGCTGGTTTTCTGATGATTGGTCTGTTAATTGGCACCGAAGCTGGCTATAGCAGTATGCTATTTTACTTGCTGATCTATCTATTTATGAACCTCGGTGGTTTTATTTGCGTAATCCTATTCACCTTACGCACAGGTACCGACCAAATTACCGAATACGCTGGTCTGTACCATAAAGATCCACTGCTGACTTTGTGCCTAAGTATTTGCTTACTGTCCCTGGGTGGTATTCCACCAATGGCGGGCTTCTTTGGCAAGATTTACATCTTTTGGGCTGGTTGGCAGGCCGGAGCCTATGGTTTAGTCTTACTTGCTCTAGTTACTAGTGTCGTTTCTATTTACTACTACATTCGGGTTATCAAAATGATGGTAGTCAAAGAACCGCAGGAAATGTCGGCAGCTGTTAAAGCTTATCCCAGCAGTGATTGGCAATTACCGGGTATGCGGCCATTACAGGTTGGTTTGTTGCTAATGGTGGCAGCTAGCTCCTTAGCGGGGATCTTTGCCAACCCACTGCTGACACTGGCCACTAATTCCGTCATTCAAACTCCAATTCTACAAGGTGCGATCGCGACCCATCCGCAACCAAAAAATACTATCAAGGCATCTCAGCCAGTGTTAGTAGCACCAGCTGTCATTATTCCAAAAGCTTAACTAATATCATAATTAAAACTAAAAGCACCATCCCAAAGAGTCTTGAGATGGTGCTTTTAGTATTCTGTTGGGAAATAATTATGTCTAGCTACTTAGACTACTTTTTTATTTTCCTGATAGTAATTGAGTAGCTAATCAAAACCTAGTAATGGCACAAAAAATCCAAAGTAATTATCGTCAAAATGCAAACAACCAATTTTTTTTAGCTCGTTACTCAATTATTTTAGTATAATTATTAAATTATTTTAGTACATTTATTAATGCTAAAAAATATTTACTGGCAGGGTTAGAGCGGTATTTATCCTAGCTGTTTCGGATAGAAAGATAAATGCTTAATCAGAATTTAAAGACTTTGCGTAGGTATTTATATGGTACAAATCTAGTGGCATTTACTTGAATGATCATGTGAATAAAGCATAATCACCTGCTGAATTAGCATAGGTTAGAAATTTTTCATCAATTTCGAGGTTCCTAACTATTTGAGGGAACAATGATTGCAACAAGATTAGGAGAATATAAGAGTTGTCATGTTAAGTAGAGTTCCAGAAAACAAGATGCACTTAGTCCGGTGGTTACTTACCGTTGGGTGGGTGATTTTGATCCTATCTGCTTTTTATGACCCCATTTCTCCAATTCTGACTGCCCCTGATAATTTACTTAGTCCGGTGCGGGTGCATCCCGAAATATGCGTATTAGAGCACGGTGTCTGTTTGCCGCAAGTTAGCTACGCTTTAGCACCTCGCGTTTTTTGGGGTGTTGTGATTCCGGCTGGTGTGTTAATCCTGCTGATCGGTGGTCACGAAACCTGGCGACGAATCTGTCCTCTGTATTTTCTGTCGCAAATTCCGAGGAAGCTGGGGATTCAACGCAAACGCACAAAAACCAATGCTGAGACTGGTGCTGTGCGCCAAGAATTGGTGGGAGTGGCTGCTCAATCTTGGTTGGGTAAAAATCATGCTTATGTTCAGCTCGCTTTGCTTTTTTTAGGGCTGAATATTCGACTGTTAGTGGCCGATGGTACGACTTTAGGCTTTGGAATTTTCATGGTGGTCACCATCGCGGCGGCAATTACTGTGGGTTATTTTTTCAAAGGCCGCAGCTGGTGTCAGTACTTTTGTCCGATGGCTCCGGTACAAGTTTTTTATACCAGTAATCGTGGTTTGCTGGGTACTAATGCCCATATGAGTCCTCCAGCTAGTGTGACTCAATCAATGTGTCGAAGTGTCGATGCTAATGGCAGAGAAAAAAGTGCCTGTGTGAGTTGTCAGTCCCCTTGTTTAGATATTGATGCGGAGCGCACTTATTGGGCAAATTTAGATCGCCCAGAACAACTGTTACTGTTCTATGGTTACTTTGGCTTAATGCTGGGATTTTTTCTTTATTATTTTTTGCATTCTGGCAACTGGGATTACTATTTTTCGGGGGCTTGGAGTCACCGGGAGCGTCCGCTCATTAGTCTATTAGGATCAGGTTTTTTTATTGCTAATCATGCTATTTCGATTCCCGAAATTGTGGCGGTGCCATTAACTTTGGGTTTGTCTACTGCTGCTAG
>JAGVCD010000327.1 GCA_020059425.1 Chamaesiphon sp.
AGGGAGTAGATGATAACCATCAACACTATACTGAAATTTCGGTACCTTTTAAGTCTGTATCTACAAAATCAATATTATCGATTAGCAACATGCAAGCAAATATTTGGAAAGCAACAGTTTCTGTTTGTGATTGGAGAACATGGAAGCGCATTTTATACCGACAAACTCAGATAGATGTAGTGTTTATTAGTAATTTAAGAGATGATGTTGATCGACAAAGATATATCGGTAATCGCCCGTCTCCTCTAGGTCATGTGAATGGAGCGAGACTGAATATCCAAGGTATCATCGGCAGAATGCGCTGGATAGATGTTGATTCCAGTGAAATATTGTCTCCATCTGGGCGTAAAAAAGCTAAACAACAATTTATTTTAGCGGCGCAATGGGCAGCCGATCGGGGGGCAAAAGTAATTCTGTTAGCAGCGGCTACTAAAAGATTATTCGGTCAAGACGGTGATGAAATTATCAAAATGTTTCCAGATATTATTTTTACTATTGGTGATAATGGGACAGCATACTTACTGATCGAAGAAGTTTTTAGTGCCTTGCGATCAGCTAATCTCAATCAAAATACCGCAAGAATTGCTGTCTTAGGTCCTTATGGGATATTAGGAAATTGCGTGGTGAACGCCATAGTTGCAGACGGATACAAGGTTTTTGGAGTTGGTTCTAATATTGTTAAGCTTGAAGAATTAGTGACAAGTCAAGGAATCGAAACAACAACTAACTTAAATGATTTAAATAATATAGATATGGTTGTGGCTTGCACTCATAGCAAAAAAACATTGTTAACCAGTCAAATCGTAGAAAAAATCAAGCGTCCAGATAAAAAATTGATAGTGATTGACGTTGCTGAACCATCTAACTTTGTTGTTGAAGAATATCAAGCCTGTCGGGAACTGGCGATCAGACAAGATGCTGGCAATGGCTATTCTAAAAATCTGAAATACGTCTTAGGCAGTCTGTCTTATAAAATGTTGAGACTCACTGATGGTGTGATTTTTGGTTGCTTTGCCGAAGCATTATCTATTGCTTATTGTTTAAATAATGGTGATGATGTTTATCGAGATTGGTTTAATGTTAATCCTGATAATATAGAATTCACTAGAAAAATGTTTGAAAAAGTCGAATTCACAGTTCCTCAAACCAAATGTTTTGGGGAAATAGTTGATTCATTAGAACCTTAGATATTCCCCCTGCAACCTCAATTCTGGGTTGCCAAATAGGAATGGTATAGATCATGGAGAGCGTTATAGATTGATTCAAAATGGTGTTGACACCTGAAAATGTAGCTGAGTTAACAACTGCGGATGCAGAAAGAAAATTTCTCTGGCGTGCAAACATAAGCGCTCCCCGTCATCGTTACCATAAAGTCGATCGCCTACAATTACTGTTCCTAAACCCTGCGCCGCATGGACTCTTAATTGATGAGTACGGCCAGTTAGCGGTCGGAATTCCAAGCGAGTTTGGTTTCCCACTGTCTCCAGTACCCGATATTGTGTGACACTGGGTTTCCCCTGTAACTTGTCCACTTTTTGCTTCGGTCGATCGATCAAATCAGCGGCTAAGGGTAGATCGATCGTCCCCGTCGCTTCCTGAATTTCCCCCACTACTAGTGCCTCATAAACCTTATGCAATGTCCGATTATCGTTACCAATAGAACTACTATCAGCAAATTGCTGGCTCATAGCTCGATAGGTATTTAGATCCTTGGCTAATACTAAAATTCCAGAGGTATCTTGATCTAAACGATGTACCGCCCAGAGCGGTGGGGAATGTTCATTTTTCAAAATATCCAGAGCGTTCTGTTGGCCATAACGCCCGGGTACTGATAGCAAACCGCCAGGTTTATTTACTACCAATAAATAATTATCACTGTACATGATTTCTAGCGCTGGCCGAAGTATGCTCGCTCGCACTTGTGCCGATAAACCGGATAGCATAAAACCCATGAGTGGCTGACATCGATCGGCACAAGCCCCATAAAATTCTCCCGGCTGTTTATCGCCCGCTGCTGGCCCCCACCAAAATTCGGCCATGGCGATCGGTTGTAAATGGTGAGTGGCCGCATAATGCAAAAGTTTGGGCGCACAGCATTCGCCGCTGCCCGTGGGCAAACCAGCTGGCCGTAACTGTGCTAAAGATACCGATTCTCCGGCAAAATTAGTCAAAGCTGCCGCCTGATGCATTTGGGCTTGCAGCTGCTGAGAAAGAGCCTGACGTTGCCTTTTCAGGTCTTGAATCTGTTGATCGGCCTGATTGATCGATACTTGCAATGGTTTCAGCACTGCGTCCCATTGTTTTTTGAAGCGTCGTTGCCGCAGGCCGTCCTGCTGACTAGCCGTAATTAGTTGAGCCAAGGCTGCTACTAGCTCACTACCAACTAATTTAGCCGTTAATTCTTGGCGTTCTACCTGTCGGGCTTGCTTCTGAATCTTTAATTCAGCCTGGAGTTCTTGTCTATGAGCAGTGTATTCAGCCAGGAGTGTGGCATATTCCTGTCTGGCTGGCAATTGCTGTAACTGTCCAATATCTTGATTAATGACGGTCAATTGTTCCAGAGTGCGTACTTCCTCTGCTGCCACTTGCTGTCTGCCTGGAATCGGCGGTACCCAGCCGGGTAAATCGGTGTGGCCATCTAGTAAACCAGAAAAAGCTTTTAAGACTTGTTGCTGACCATGCCGATCGATCGCCAGCAACACGCCATACATCTTGCCCTGAGCCTGGGGCTTTTGACTCAATTCCTGCATTAATATGCGCGCACAATCCTCACTAGTGATCGATCGAGGCAATCTCAACCACTCACCACTGCGCGGACAACGTCCTGTATAGAAATAGACCATGAACTAGTAGCTCAAAATATTTCTATTCCTCCAGCTTAGCTTGGCGACTTTCCAGCCAAATTGGCACAAAAATGACAGCAGCAACAATTAGTAAAGCCAAAATCGCAAACTGACTAACCCAGGCAATCAGTTGCTCTAAAGAAACAAACTTGCCCACCGTAAAGGTCAAACCAGTCATAACCGTCGCCCAAGCGCAAGCGCTGGCCAAATTCACTGCCAGAAATTTACCAAAGGGCATCTCGGCCACTCCCGCCATCGGACTGACAAAAATCCGGAATAGGGCTAGAAAGCGACCCACAAAGATAGCCTTGACAGCGTTTTCACTAAATTTTTCTTTGATTTCCACCAGTTTCGTTTCCGATACTCGGAAGAATCCACCTAACTTCAGCATCAGTGGCCAGCCACCATACTTGCCAATAGCGTAACCACAAATACCACCGATAAAAGCACCAGAAGCCGCACTGGCCAAGACCAACCAGTAATTTAATTCGCCACTACCTGCCAAAAAACCACCCACGATGGTGATTGTTTCCCCTGGCAGGGGAATCCCCAGATTCTCGAGCAAGATGCCAAGGAAAACTGCTACATAGCCATACTTTTCAGCTATTTCCTTGATAAACTCAACTGACAGGAATTCCATTAGTCAATTTCACATAACTTTACAATCTTCATTGTAGTATTTTTAGCGGAAAGCGCAATGGTGAAAACACCAGTAATGGTCACTCCTGAGTAAACTATCCGCACCAATAATTTTAAAAAGCTAATTCAGCAGTCTTTGAGCCTGCCATACCTGCCAACCAATACCTACCAGTGAACCCATTAATAAAACAATGGTGCAGAGGATGCCGATCGCAAAACCCGGACCACGTTTTTCGGCAGCTTGATAGTAACCCCAGGCATAGAGAATACGTCCACCAATCCAAACCGCTCCCAAACTAGCAGCAGCGGTGGCCGACACAAAAGTAGCGAAAATCCACATAGCTGGCAAAAACAAAATCAATTGTTCTAGGGTGTTTTGTTGAACACGCAAAACTCTCTCAAATTCGGGCTTTCCGGATACTGCTGGGGCTTTAACACCATATTTAACTCTAGCTCCACCGACGTTGATGGTAACAACTAGAAAAAAAATTAGTGCTAAAACCGTTACTAAACTAACCCAAGGTGACATAGAATCTCCAATTCGCTGGACAGGCAAGAAATGTTAATCTGTTTGATACTTATTTTCAGTTATCTGGAGATAGCTACTAACTTTAGTCGGATGATTAGATCGTAGTAACTAGTTCTCTGCGAATTTCTGAATGATTTGGTTATTGCTAAGGGTTCAGTATCATTAACAAATTTAAGCCAGAAGGATGCTGGAAAGTTGATAATTTAGGTTGAGCCTTGTAGATATAACTAAGCAGTGAGATTAAACTAATGACATCATAGTCTTGGTGGTACCCGATCAGAAACGAATCTGCGGTTCGGATATCCAACTCCTGCGCAACAGCATGTAAATAATTATACTGAGTGAAGAAATCCAAGTTTTTCCTATGGACAACAATAACTGGCTGCAACAAATTGTCATGATGGGTATTGGCACCACTTCGATCGTTGCCGATAAAGTGCGCGAAATGAGCGATGAACTAGTCAAAGATGGCAAGATCAACCCTGACCAAGCAAAGAACATGGTTGATGACATCATGAAGCAAGTCAAGTTGGATCAAGGCTCGGTAGACGAACAGATGCAACGGTGGCTGCGGAATACCATGCAAGATATTGGGGTGCCGCGTCAGTCGGAGATGGATGAATTGCGGGGGCGGATAGACAGGTTAGAACGTCAGGTTCGTGAACTAGAAAATAAACTCTGGCGTTAACATTCAGAGTTGAGATATCAGCTATTAATACAAAGAGACCAAAACTTAGTAAGCTTTGGTCTCTTTGTTTAGGGGTCTATCAAGAAAATACTAGGTGAATAAATCCATGTCGGTCACTGCGCCTAAGCTACTAGATGATACTAACTTAGCGTATTTACCCAAAACCCCGGTTCTATAGCGGGGTGCTGGTACTACCCAGTTCGATCGCCTCACACTCAATTCTGCCTCGGAGACTTCTAGTTGGAGTTGGCGTTGGGGGGCATCGATCGTAATAGTATCGCCTTCTTGCACCAGGGCAATTAATCCACCCACATAGGCTTCGGGAGCTACATGGCCAACAACCATGCCGTAGGTACCACCAGAAAAACGACCATCCGTAATGAGACCCACCGAGTCACCCAAACCAGCACCGATAATCGCCGCAGTGGGCGCGAGCATTTCGCGCATCCCCGGGCCACCCTTCGGCCCTTCATAGCGAATTACTAACACATCACCAGCTTTGATTTTGTTGGCTAGAATGGCATCCAAACAGTCTTCTTCGGACTCAAACACCCGCGCGGGACCAGTAATTTTGGGATTCTTTACCCCCGTGATTTTGGCCACTGAGCCTTCCGTCGCTAAGTTACCTTTCAAGATGGCCAAATGTCCTTGGGCGTACATTGGACGATCCCAAGGCCGAATCACATCTTGATCAGCGCGGGGTTCAGCCGGAATATCAGCTAAGGTTTCCGCGATAGTTGCACCACTAATAGTCAAGGCATCGCCATGAATTAAGCCTTTGTCCAGCAACATTTTCATGACCTGGGGAATCCCGCCAGCTTGGTGTAAATCAGTAGCGACATATTTACCAGAAGGCTTCAGATCGCAGATCACGGGTACTTTACCGCGAATAATTTCAAAATCATCGATCGATAAGGGCACACCCATCGTGCGCGCGATCGCCAGCAGGTGCAACACCGAGTTAGTGGAGCCACCGACGGCCATAATCACGGCGATCGCATTCTCAAAAGCTTTGCGGGTTAGAATTTGGCTGGGCAAAATTTGCTGGCGAATGGCTTCCACCAATACAAAAGCTGATTTCTCCGCACTGACAGCTTTTTCTTCATCTTCCGCCGCCATCGTGGAAGAATAGGGTAGACTCATTCCCAGGGCTTCAAAGGCTGAAGACATCGTATTGGCGGTAAACATCCCACCGCAGGAACCAGCCCCGGGGCAAGCTTTTTCTTCGATCGCCTTCAGTTCGGCTTCGTCAATTTTGCCAGCACTGAACTGACCGACGGCTTCAAAAGAACTCACCACCGTCAGATCTTTGCCGTTGTGATGGCCAGGTTTAATAGTACCGCCGTAGACAAAAATTGCCGGAATATTCATCCGCGCCATGGCCAGCATGGCACCGGGCAT
>JAGVCD010000261.1 GCA_020059425.1 Chamaesiphon sp.
GCCTGTGGATAGTGAGCTTCAAGAATTGATACCAGGGCTACTCAAGGCGATTCTTTTGGACTTGTGGCGCGATCGAACAGATTGGCTCTTCTCTATTGATATGGCTTTTTACTACAAGCCCAAAGATACAAGCGTTAATGTTGCTCCCGATGGCCTGTTGAGCTTGGGGTTGAAAAGTCCCCCTGATGAGAATCTGCGCTCTAGCTATGTGTTGTGGGATGAAAAGGTTATTCCACAATTTGCTTTGGAAATAGTCTCAAAAACCGCTGGCAGGGAATATACTGAAAAATTCAAAATCTATCAGTCGATCGGTATTCTCTACTATCTGGTCTATTCCCCTCTGCGTAAGAGAAAATCAAAATTTCAGCTGTATCAATTGATTGATGGGGAGTATGTGCTTCAAAGCGATGGCAGTAAGCCATATTGGATGCCAGAAGTCGGCTTGGGAATTGGTGCGGAAAATCAAAGCTATGGCAACAATCAGCGCGAGTGGCTTTATTGGTACAACGAGAATGACGTGAGGTATCCTACCCCGATAGAGAGGGCTGATATTGAAGCTGCTGCGCGAAATACTGCTGAGCAATTAGCGGCTACCGAGTCCCAAAGAGCCGACAATGCCCAACAGGAAAACGAAGCTCTACGGCAACGGCTGCGGGAATTGGGGATAGATCCTGATGCTTTGAAGTGAATACTATGAGACCCATCCTGCTACATTCCAAATTTGGAGCTGATACGCCCTAGGTGAAGGGTATCGCCCTCCTCTTCGAGTACTTTTACTAATTTTTCATCTTCTACAGCATGAGCAGCATTTAGGCGATGTTCGATATTAGCCTGAATATTATGGAGATGTATCTGGGCTGAGTTTTCACGTTCTTCTTTAGTAAGTATAGTCATAGTTTTTCACCTACTTATTTACTTAATGCTAAATGATGCCCGTGAGGAAGTTGTGAGCTAAGAAGCCTGTCTATAAATAAGCAGAATAACCCACGCCGACACTATCGATTACCCGCATCGACCCAGCCGTTCATTGGCGATCAATAGTTTTGTTTGATGGCAGGAGAAGGCGTGGAAACTTTATTCCACAATCAGCAGACGCTCGCTCCCATGAGAAACTTCAAGGAATATGTCGGACGCAGGATCAACGTCGGGAAACTCAGCTCCAGGATCGCAGAGTGTTCGACAGCAAAGGCGTTGGGACAGATACCTTGCAAATGCTGGACTTGATTGCCACTGCCATTTACCTCGCAAACATACCGACAAGGTATTCTGGTCTTGAACCACGATGACGAGTACCACCTCATCCCTCGAATACAAGAACAAGTTAGGTGCGCCATCCTGTAATACCAGTTCTCCGATCACTGAGCCGAGCAGGGAGGCGATCACTTGAGGCACTACACCAAAGACAGTTGCCTCGACCTCGAATTGCTGCATCATTTTCGTTTTCGCTCGAAACTACGTGCCATTGCTTTAAATTCGAGTAGATATTTATCCCGAATCTTAGTCCCAACAATGCCTTGAATCAAGATGTAAGATTTATTATCAAATAACATCACTTGATAAACGGTAATTGGAGTGTCTGAAGTTGTATCCTTGGCATCAGCAATAATCTCATAACCATCAAGACCATCGATCACAATTTTGTCAGTACTGGTAACTGAATTAATCTTGATGCTGCTGGTTCCTGATAGTCGCCGAGTGGCAAATTCTTTTTTGTCGGCAATCTCAACCTGTGAGAACGATCGAGCGACAACAAATAGCGGATCTGTTGGTGATTTGGCGGGAATCGTCCCATCTTTGGTGTACATCAACATTTTGCCAATCACTCGCGTGAGTTTTAATTGATCGGATATAGCAACCTTAAAATCCATATCAGAGCCAAGCTTCGGTGGTTGCGTAGTATCGTTTTTGGCAGTCAGGACAACTGATTTGAGGCTGGCTGACAATTTAGGTGATTTAGCTTTTGGAAATGTCGCTGTCACTATTTTGGTTCCTTTCTCAGTGCCAAAAACGACGATCCATTTGGCAAATTCGATACCGTAGGCGGTTTGAGTTAGGTTAATTAGGATACCTTTATTACCATCGATCAAAATGTTTTTCTTACTCTTGAGAGTCATCCCCCGCGCTTTCAACTGGGCAGCATTAAAACCACTGGTGACTTTGCTAAATGGCCCAGGAATTGTGATCACCATGACCGATGACTGAGTGCTGGCTTGCTGGAAACCATCAAAACTTTCAGCAACTTCAAAACCAGCAGGTTTGATTAATTTGATGCCAGCAGTAGCAAAACTAGTATATTGGGCTTGTTGATCGCTTTTACTAATCGGAGTGGCAACCTGGGCTTGTACGAGGATATTATGCTGTATCAAGTTAATTGCAACGCCGCAAGTAATCGTAATTAGAGTTACAGTTGATCGGATGTTCATTTTTAGTTGCCCAATTAAACTTATTCAGAAATTTATGATCGCCTCCACACATGGGTTTGAGACGATTTTAGATCATGGTTATTTTAGCTGTTGTTGACGAGTTTAAGCCAATATAAGGGAATTCCGCGTAAATCGTTAAGGCATAGCAATGGGGGTCGCTGTAGTTGTAAGGATAACGTTCCCAATCACCCGCCCCAGACAATCTCGAACATCCAGCAGATAAATTTTCTGTGGTCGGTGTGCATTGGGTTTTATGCTGCGTCGGCATGTCAAAATACTTACACGCTGAAGCTGAATATTTTGTTTATATTCTTAATACTAAAAAGCGAGATCGGTGCTTCAATGTTTCAGCCTTGGAAACCAGGTGAAAACCGAAGGTGCGCCTCGGAAATACCACAACGCTAGAGCAGGATCACAAATGGCACAGCCAAACGATGATAGTGGCACGAATGGCATGATGGGAGTGCCATATAGAACCCATTTGGTATCTAATCCCTTACTGGTAAGCTCTTTGCCCATATGGGTTCTATTATTCCTTACAGTAAGTACTCACGATTCTTCAACTGTTCAATCCTCCTGGCTACTGAGTTGATAAGAACGGCATTTCTGAATCCCTTACATTGCAACAAAAAGATCCTAAATGGGTTCTATAAATGATGGACTGCATCCCAAGCAGTATGGAGCAGCCAGCCAATCCCGATAAATCTGTAATCTTTTAGTCCCCAGTAGGCAACGCCAGTCATCACAGTACAGAATGCAAATTCCCAGCCCAACAAGCCACCGTTGAGATAGGCTGCTCCAGCTCCGGCAATCATCAGGGCACTAAAATTGCGACGATTCGGCTCCTTAAATGAAGAGCACAGGGTAATATAAATTAGAGCTACCACTAACGGCGCAATTAGCTGGATAAACGTGATGTCTGGTCTGGATTGAATTGGCATAGTAATTCTTTTCCGTTATTTTATTAGTTGGCAACAGAATCTAAACGATCAAATACCTCATGCCACGCTCGATGAACCAGTGTGGTTGAGTATGTAAATAATGAAAAGCCGAGTAGTGGGTGGAGAATACCTAAATACAAGAGATGATTTAAGTGTCCCGTGATGAATTGCAGCGTCAGTAGTATTCCTAAACCTACGGTCAGCATCTTGATTTTTTGAGGGAATGGATTAATGAAAAGCCCTGCTAACAGCAATACAACTAGCCCACCATATCCGCGCACCAGTAGAACGTGAACGTTCCACCAAGTAGGATCATCGAAAACTGCTAACCCAACTGTTAATAGTTGAGCAACAAGACAAAAGTTGAATAGTACTGCGATCGCCAGAAATCCTTTTTGAATCCAGCGTCCAGATAATTTAGTTTGCTCAGAATGAAGGTCTATCATCACGATTAAGATTATTTCTAAACATAAATTCGGGAGCGAATCGTGTGGAGCTTTTTTGATAATCAATTACTAAAAAAGCCCCACATACCGATAAATTTTTCTAGCTTGCTACAACAGGATTGGGCATCATCCCCTGCATAAATAACATCGCCTTCTCTACCAGCTCTGCCCCCGCTTTTTCCGGCGATCCGGTATCAAATGGCGGCGCGGGATTATACTCGATTAATAGTTGGGTAATCTTGGCAATTTCTTCACCATAGAGAATACTGGCAAGCGTCAGCCCAAAATCGATACCTGCTGTCACGCC
>JAGVCD010000226.1 GCA_020059425.1 Chamaesiphon sp.
CTTCTAAACAACTAAAACCATCGCCGGTTCTATTGCCGCTCTAGACGACGGCGCAATTGACCACTAAATATATCGATCGCCGTCACCACCACCAACAAAACCAGCATCATGGTTGTTGCCTTATTGTACTCAAACCCCCGGATGTAATTGACTAACTCAAAGCCAATTCCCCCCGCACCTACTACGCCCAACACCGATGCTGCCCGGATATTGTATTCAAACATATACAGGGTATAGCCCCACAGCAACGGCAACACCTGAGGCATCACCCCATATTGGGCAATTTGCAACCAGGAAGCCCCACTTACTTGCAAAGACTCTAGCGAATAACGATCGACTGACTCGATAGCTGTCTGATAAAATTTCCCTAGATAGCCCACCGTGTATATTCCCAGCGCCAAAGTGCCCGCTGGGGCACCCAGACCAGTGGCGGCCACAAACACCAAACCCAAAATAATCGAAGGGATCGATCGCACCACATTCTGGATGAAATTAGCCCCCCATCTTACCCACCAAGGCGCTAAATTACTAGCTGACAAAATTGCGATCGGGAGAGAAATAATTGCCCCAATCGTTGTCCCCCATAGCGACATTTGAATTGTTTCTAACAATTTTTGCCAAGCCACATCTAAAATTGATAGATCTGGTGGAAACAACCGTGACACAAAATCGGCAATGTATCCACCACTATCTTGCAACGATTGTAGATCGACTTTCAAGCCCTGCCATGCCCAGCCATAGATGCTGACTACAGCCAGTAGCAATAATATTCTGGTCACAATCAGTTTAGTGTTGATACCGCCTTACCTCCAGCTATTAATTTTTCAAACTCCGCATCTAAGTTTTGAGTGGCCCCCTGATAAACGACCCGACCCCGGTCAACCACAATAGCCTTCTGGGCGTAAGTACTAGCTAGAGCTAAATCATGCAACACTGTCACGATCGTCATACCTTGCTGATGTAGTTGCGCAAGTGTCTTCATGACCTGTTGAATTGCCATAATATCTAAACCAGTCACCGGTTCATCCGCCAACAAAATTTGAGGAGATCGAATTAAGGCTCTTGCAATCGCCACCCGTTGTTGTTGTCCACCACTCAACTGCCCTGTTGATTGGTGAGCAAATTCCCCCATGCCTAAACTCTCTAGTAGTTCCAGTGCCAGCCGTTGCTCACTAGCCGGAAATCCCTTCAAAGTCTGCCAGTTGGAAAAAGTCCCGAGTTTGCCACAGAGCACATTATCGAGTGCTGAAAGTTGTGGCACCAGACCACCGCCCTGAAAAAGCATTGCCATTTTTTGACGGATATGTGGCAGGTTGCGGGGAGTTAGGGGCATGTCATTAACTACAATACTACCCGATCGAAAGGGAAATAATCCAGCGATTGCCCTTAACAAACTAGATTTACCCGCACCATTCAACCCCAAAATGGCTACAAATTCACCCTGTTTAATTGCACAGTTAATCCCATCCAGAATTGGGCGGTGCCCAATCATGGCTTGACTTACTAGTTCCTGACAAACAATTACGGGTGTTGAGTGATTATTATTGTCTGGATATGTTTCATTCACAGTGTCAACTGGGATCATCGGTAGATTGATTGGACTCAAATTATTATCAATCATCTCAAGTACGGGGGTGGGTCTTGCCCACCCATCAGGTAACCTCTGCTATGGTTGCATTCCAGCATTTTGGAGTGCGACTTTAATTGATTTTAAGTGTTGATCGTGATCAACTTTCACCAACTTAGTTGAATTATATAGAGATTGCAGCAGTTCGTTGTTTGCTGGTTGATTCAACTTCATCATTGCTGCTATCAACTTGTTTCGGGTATCGCTAGGAACATCATCATCGATCGCCACACCGTGAGCTGGCACACCCGAGATACTATATAGCACTCGTAAACGACTGGCTTCAGCCGCCGTAATATATGGCGAGCCTAAAGTGTATTCTGATACCGCAGCAACATCAGCCTGACCGCGCAGCACAGCTTGCAATGCTTTATCGTATCCACCACCATAAGCCACCTGCCCAAAGAAACCATTCAATCGATCGCGATTAGGCACTAATTTTTGTTTCACTAACTCGGCCACCGGAAAAATAAAGCCCGATCCAGAAGTGGGAGAAGTAAAGACCATTTTCTTACCCTTCAGTTGTTGAAGAGTGGCTGAACCTTGCCCAGACTTGAGAGAACTATTTTGAGGAACTACAAAAATTGATTTGTAAGTATGCCCCCCAGAATAGTTCGAGCGCACCTCGGCTAGGTATAAGCGAGCATTCGCCAATTGCTGAGCCTTGAGCGCAGGACGACTACTCAAAAAAGCCACATCGGCACGATTTGCTCGGAGAGCTTCAACTGCAGCGGTGTCATCACCGACCACGGCTTCGACAGGTTGTTGTAATTCTTTGCTCAGAAAGTTAGCAACTGCTGTAGCTTTATTTTGTAAGTCCGTTGTCCCCGACCTGCTAGGAAAAACGATTGTAATTGTTTTTCCTTGGGCATTTGCCGAGGATAAACCTAAATAGCCAGTGATGGTCGAATAATTTAGAAGCGCTAATCCGCTGGTAAATATTGTGGCAATACCAATACCAAACTTAACTTGCTTATTCATTGATGGTGGTTACGTTCAAAAATTAGGATTTCAAATTAATTGAGATTTACTTGCAGTAGTAAGCATAAAGTAATTGAAAAATTTTAGCAAGTAGTTGATAAAGAAAATATGTATTTTATGGCTCTAAAGAGCCTTGCTTAAGCAATGGGCGATTATTTTCGATCTCTTGTTGTGAATTACTTGGAGCTACTCGAAATTTAAATAGTTAGATCGTTTTCTACTGGATGTGGGGGGGCAGACTTTTAGTTGCGCATCGCATTTAGTTAGCTTATCCAAATCATCTATGAAATAGCAGTTACTACAACGCTGACTTGCAGATGATAATTATTAGTAAGTATTTGACCTTATTACTGATTACTAGTCTGACTGTGGGAATAAAGTTGAAGAGCCGGTTTCTGTTTCCCCAGTCATTATTTAAAGTCTTATTTGTCTTTGATTTACTATCAAGACAGTGTGAGAAATGCTATTTAATAGCATTTTTGTGCTACATTGATCATATAAAATGTGGATATTACCATTGCAATTTATAGTAAAAGCTACTATTCATCGGAAATGCCTGATGTTGGTAATAATCCAAAAACTGTAATTGTGGTCAGTCTTTTTCCTTATCCCAATGTTATGTCTTATGTTCGATCGAACATCTTTTGCGACTAATTCCCCAGTGCAGCCGATCGATCTGAATAAGATTCGGCCAGAAATTCAAGCTTTGCAATCAGAGCTAGTAGCTTTGCGACGACAGTTGCACCAACACCCTGAACTAGGATTTCGGGAACAAATGACCGCCGAGCTAATTCAAAAAAAGCTGCAAGAATGGGGGATTCAGCACCAGACAGGGATTGCCAAAACTGGAATTGTAGCAATTTTGCAAGGCAAAAAAACCAGCTTCGATCTCAAGGGATTGGCGATTCGAGCTGATATGGATGCCTTACCCATTCAAGAAGAAAATAATATTGATTACAAGTCTCGGCACGACGGTGTAATGCACGCCTGTGGGCATGACGGCCACACAGCGATCGCCTTGATGACGGCTTACTATCTATCTAAGCATCGAAATACTTTTGCCGGGATGGTTAAAATCATCTTTCAACCGGCGGAAGAAGGTCCGGGTGGGGCAAAACCAATGATTGCAGCTGGGGTGCTGAAAAATCCTGATGTTGACGCGATCGTTGGTTTGCATCTTTGGAATAATCTACCTTTGGGAACGATCGGTGTGCGTTCCGGGCCTTTGATGGCCGCCGTGGAGAAGTTTGATCTGTCTATTCAAGGGCGCGGTGGTCATGGGGCGATGCCTCACCAAACCGTGGATGCCTTGCTGGTGGGGGCGCAGATTGTTACGACTCTGCAATCGATCGTCTCTCGCAATGTTGATCCGATCGATTCAGCGGTCATTACCATCGGGGAATTTAAATCTGGCACGGCCAGAAATGTCATTGCCGACACTGCCCAGTTGCATGGCACCGTGCGCTATTTCAATCCTAAGCTAGAAGGATTCTTTCAACAGCGGATTGAAGCTGTGATCAAAGGGGTTTGTGAAGCCTATGGCGCGACTTACGATTTGAATTATACGGCGACCTATCCAGCCGTTATTAATGATCAGCGGGTGACCGAGTTGGTCAGATCGATCGCGATCGATCTCGTAGATACACCATTAGGTGTTGTGCCCGAATGCCAAACAATGGGCGGCGAAGATATGTCTTTCTTTTTACAGGAAGTGCCAGGGTGTTACTTTTTCTTGGGTTCCGCTAACCCCGACCAAGACTTAGCCTATCCGCATCATCACCCTCGCTTTGATTTTGATGAAACAGCTTTGATGGTGGGGGTGGAAATGTTTGCCCGGTGTGTGGAGAAGTTTTGTAGCTAAAACGATTTAGAATCCGTATCCGTAGTTTTTGCGATTGTGCCAACGAGCTACAATAGTATTGACGCAACTCGGCGACCCCTCGTAATGATTACCGAAGAAATACTCCTAGAGAAATGGCGAGAACTTACGCTTCCCAAGCAGCAAGCTCTTTTAGAATTTGCCGAATTTCTTAATAACAATAGCTCCTCACAATTTGTTAGAAAGATTAGAGATAACTTGCTAGATGAGTTGGAACGGCAACATCCAGAATACGATCAAATCATGGCCAGTTCCTTAAAAGAAGCTCTCCATGAATCTCATCAAACATTACCAATGACAGCCAATGAATTTAGAGAATGGCTCACCGAGCTATAAAATTCTTCTTTCTGACAAGTTCAAAAGATCTATCGAGTTATTAAAGAAAAGCTATAAGGGGCAAAGATCTCAGCAATAATTTGTAGATTATATTGGTGTGTTAATATCTGAACTTACCTTAAGTCCGAAACCTGAATCATCCAGACTAGAACCAATTCCTAAGGGTGTGTCTCTTGCCGAGCCATATGAATTTCGTAAGTTGACTTTTGCTGTTCCTGGAAAAGCGGGAGCTTCTGGTGAAGGTCGGTTGATGTATTTGCTAGATGAAGAAAACTTCAAAATGTTATTGGTATGGATTTATACCCATGCGGAGTTTAAAAAGCGTCCTCCTGACCAAGAATTAAAACAGCTATTACAAAATCTAATGGATGATGATTGCGAAATATGACTTAATCGATAAGCTGTCAATTACCACTGCAAGGCAGCAGCATCATCCCCGTGCTCTAATTTCCGCTTACTATCCGCTTCAAACCAAGTAATTACTATCTCTGGTGTTAGGTCGGCCACTGGCACATCCTGATCTGTCGAAATCTTTTGCAGCAAGCGCAATGAAGAAATCGTAATGCGCGTTAAGAATTTTTCGTGGGTAGAAAGTAAAGCTCGATCGACAGCGATGGCTTCTTCAGTGCTCAAAAACTGGGAACTGTCCATAATATTCTTAATTCTTGTATTTATTCTATTGATCGTCTTCAGAATTAGGCAACTGTAGCCGCTGCGGGAATTCGACCAGTGGCAGCTCTACTAATTCTAATGCTGGCTCCAGCTGCTGCGGTATTACTACCGCTGGTGCGGCTAGCGGCAACATCAAAGGCTTCTCGACCCAGTATTGACTGACCGGCAGAGTCGTTTCCAAATCGTCCAAGGGACGAGGAATAACCATCACAGCGCTCAGTTCCCCAATGCGTTCAGCTTCTTGCATCCCGGCTTCTACGGCGATCGCCACATCGGTAACAGCACCCCGAATAATCACCGTACACAAGCCCTCACCAATCTTTTCGTAGGCGGCCACTTGAATATCGGCGGCTTTCATCATAATGTCAGCAGCTCCGACCAGTGCTGGAAAGCCCCTAGTTTCTAAAAGTCCGATCGCTTTTCCCGATAACTTGTTAGAACCATTCCCCTTGGTGAGCAAAGCTAGAATACTACCGATCGGCAGCACTAATTCTAAATTAGGCAAAGGACGGGCAATAATCGTACTAGAAATTTCTTGACCAAACTTTTCGGCGGTATCAATACCGATTTCGATCGCAATCTTGACGTTGGCAATTGTGCCGCGCACTACTGCCGTACAATAGCCTGCCCCAATTTTTTCGTAGCCTACTAGCGTCACGCCAGAAGACTTCAGCATCATATCTGCCACGCCCACGATCGCCGGGAAGCTTTGAGTCGAAATCAAGCCGAGAGCCTGATCGGTAAAATCATCAGGAGAACGTTGTCGAGCGGCGGCCATTGCGAACCTCGAATGGAGTGCTGATCAGAAGTATATATTGCTGTGCTATGTGTCATAAATTGATTAAGCACAAATCAATTCTAACTACTCCAAGTCTGGTTTTTCATTGCGCAAAGTAGCTAGAAGTCGCTCCAAACTCTTCTTTCCATAGACTGGAGTACTAAGGGGGGATACTACTGCTAGCGATTCAGTTGCATTTGGAGCTGTTGGAGCCACTGGTAGATCTACCGGAGCTACTACTGGCTCTGGTTTTGGTTCTACTTGTTTTATTTCGTCAGCTACGGGTAATTTTTGTCCA
>JAGVCD010000072.1 GCA_020059425.1 Chamaesiphon sp.
GGGAGCAATTCTGGGCTTTTATGATGGATTTTTTGGTCCCGGTACGGGTAGTTTTTTGATATTTGTGATGATTGGCATTATGGGGTTTGGTTTTCTGACGGCTTCAGCTTCAGCCAAGGTCATTAATTTAGCCACTAACCTCTCAGCCTTTCTCTATTTAGCTCTGACCAATCATGTCAATTATTCCTTGGCAATACCTATGGCAGTTTTCAACATTGCCGGAGCAGTATGTGGAACAAAGCTAGCCATCTTGCAAGGTAACAACTTTATCCGAAAATTATTTCTCACTGTTGTCGCTGGTTTAATCATCAAACTAGCCTATGACATATTGGCAACTTATCGCCTTTCATTTCACCTTTGATTTACAACACAACCATCAACTTCATCACAATCTAATCAGAATTTCATTAATATTTCACCAATTTAAGCGATATTTATTTTATCTTCAAAAAATAAAACAAATATCGTTTTTTCATCAAATTAATCACTGAAAAAATAGCTCAAAATATTGATTCTCAAGGCAGTAAAATGCTATAATATTAAAAACTAACTAAGTTAGTTTAATTCAATACAAAGCATATTTTACAGGACTTCTAGCCATGCCCAGACCCAAAGGACAAACACTAACTCCTCAAGATATTTTAGATGTCGCAATTATTTTGCTCGAAGCACAAGGCCACGAAAAATTCAGTATCAACCAACTGGCAAAAGCCTTGGCAATCAAGCCACCATCACTTTACAATCACTTCAACGGTGATCTGGATTTGCGGCGTTCGATTCGGCTAAGCGGTTGGCAGAAAATGACCGCATATTGCCTCCCCGATATTCAAAGTAATGATCATCCAGTAGAACTAATCAAACGTACCGCTTATAAATACAGAGAATTTGCGATCGAGAACCCGGCGCTCTATCTATTCACCACTCAACATCCGTTTCCAAACAACGATTACGAATTCAATATTTTGATTCAAAAAACTCTTGATATTTATCTCACTATGTTGATTCCCTTCGGTATAGGAAAAGATAAAATCAAACATGCTGTACGCTTATTACATTCCACTATTCATGGTTTTCTAGGGAATGAACTATTAGGCATTTTCACAGAAACAGAATCCACTACGGATAGCTTTGAATGGATCGTGGAACATTTGGTTGGATCTCTCCTCCCGGCGCAGAATACGGACACCTAAAAAAAACCTCGCAGGAACTCCGATCTAGATTCGGTAGTCTGGGGACAAGTGGCATCGATCGGCAGAAATATGCACAAGCGGTAAATCGCACTGTGTTAAGATTGGTGTCAGATTTAAAGTCCCTTCATAGGCAAGATATCCTGGATGAACGTATTACTGCTCTACCCCCTCTTCCCGAAAAGCTTTTGGTCTTTTGAGAAACTACTAGACTTAATCGATCGCAAGGTAATGCTGCCACCCTTAGGACTAGTGACAGTGGCGGCGATTTTGCCCCAGGAATGGAATTTTAAATTAGTCGATCGCAACGTGCGCGATGTGACAGAAGCCGAGTGGGAATGGGCGGAAGTAGTGGTGATGTCGGCCATGATTGTCCAGAAGCAAGACATGCTGGACATGGTCAAAGAATGCAAACGACGGGGCAAACTATCAGCAGTTGGTGGTCCTTACCCCACCGCACTTTCCCATGAGGTAGCCGAGGTGGGTGCAGACTACCTAATTTTGGATGAAGGCGAAATCACCATTCCAATGTTTGTAGAAGCCGTCAAAAACGGTGAAAAATCTGGTGTGTTCCGTGCCAAAAACGGCGAGAAACCCGACGTTACAACTACCCCAGTGCCCCGCTTCGATTTGTTACAACTGGAAGCTTATGCGGAAATGTCGGTGCAATTCTCCCGGGGTTGCCCCTTCCAGTGCGAATTCTGCGACATTATTGTGCTTTATGGTCGCAAACCCCGCACCAAAAATCCGGAGCAGCTATTGGCTGAGCTGCAATGCCTCTACGATTTGGGCTGGCGACGCAGTATCTTTATGGTGGATGACAACTTCATTGGCAATAAACGCAATGTGAAGTTGTTCTTGAAACAGCTGCAACCTTGGATGGTAGAGCATGGCTTCCCCTTCTCCTTTGCCACCGAAGCTTCAGTAGACTTGGCCAACGATCAAGAAATGCTAGATATGATGGTGGCTTGTAACTTCGGCTCAGTATTCTTGGGTATTGAAACCCCTGACGAAGACAGCTTGGCACTTACCCAAAAATTCCAAAACACCCGCGACTCCCTCAGCGATTCGGTAGAAACGATCGCTCGTTCGGGGATTAGGGTAATGGCCGGATTTATCATTGGTTTTGATGGCGAAAAAGCTGGAGCAGGTCAAAGGATTGTGAATTTTGTCGAGAAAACCGCCATTCCCACAGCTTTATTTAGTATGTTGCAAGCGCTGCCCGACACTGCTTTGTGGCACCGATTAACTAAAGAAAATCGGCTGCGTAGCCAATCAGTAGAAACAGCTGGTTCGCAGACTTCGTTAATGAACTATATTCCCACCCGACCCCTCGAAGATATTGCCACCGAATATATCAATGCCTTCTGGGACTTATACGAACCATCGAAGTTCTTAGACAGAACCTATCGCCACTTTTTGATGTTGGGTGAAGCCACCTATCCCAAAAAAGAGAATTCCAC
>JAGVCD010000417.1 GCA_020059425.1 Chamaesiphon sp.
ACCCCCAGATCCGGGTTCTTTAAAACTTAAATTAAAAACATCCTAAACCCATGCTCGATCGCGACCAAGTACATAAAGTTGCCCTACTAGCTCGCCTCCAACTCAGCGAGGCCGAAGAAGAAAAATATGCCCAACAAATGAGCAGCATCCTAGGCTACTTCGAGCAGCTCAGCGAACTAGACACCGACAATGTAGAGCCAACCCTGCGGGCGATCGATCTACAAAACATCACCCGTCACGATACCCAAAGCAATTACCCCAATCTAGACGGAATTTACGCCGCCGCCCCTGCCATCGAAGGCGAATTTTTTCGGGTACCCAAAATCATGGCCGATTAACTGGCCGTCTTCTGCTTTAACCATTCCAAAACAGCCGCCGCATGTTCTTTCACCTTAACCTGCGGCCAGATTAGAGCAACGTTTCCCTGAGGATCGATCGCAAAAGTCGATCGGACAATTCCCATATATTCTTTGCCCATAAACTTTTTGAGTTGCCACACCCCATAAGCCTCCGCCACTTGGTGGTCAGGGTCGCTTAAGAGGGTAATTTGCAAATCTTTCTTGGTAATAAATTTACTATGTGACGCAGCCGAATCTGGACTAACCCCCACAATCGTAGCGCCCAGTTTCGTGAATTCTGTGTGCAGAGACGTAAAATCCACAGCTTCGGTGGTACAACCTGGTGTATTATCCTTCGGATAAAAATACAGTATTAGCCATTGCCCTCTAAAATCTGACAAATTAATAATTTCTTCAGCTTGATTAGCCAATTGAAAAGTGGGCGCGGGCTGATTGATATTAGGAGACATGAGGAAGTTGTAAATAAGAATAATAATTACAAAATGAATGCCAAAATGTAATACTTTGCCTGAAATTTATCAGACAAAACTTAGGTGGTTTTATGCTAAGTTCAAGCCAGTATAAAGTGAAATATTCTAGGTATTCGTATGATCCTAAAAGCATTTACTGAGTATAGATATCGCGATTGTTGCAGAAAGAGTGCTTTCCGTTCTCGCCGTCAAGGCTGGTGGGAAAAATTGATAGCAATATTTGGTTTTTATCCATTCAACTGCGCCAATCCCACCTGTGGGCAACGTTTTTACAAGCGATCTAGAGTTAAGTGATCGGTTTTTTACTGCGTTCTTCGATATCTTGAAGAGTGTTGAGAACTAGTCTTTTAGCTTGCAACTGCCAGCCCCATTTTTGTAAAGCAATTGCCCCGGCGACCCCAACTACTACTCCGATATAATCTAGGGGTTGGTTAGCAGCGATTCCAAACAATAAACCTAAACCCGCAATCCCCCAGAAAGGCAAAGATACCGCCTGACGCTGTTCTTCGACAATTTTGGCAACACCACCGCTGGGTAATTCGGTTTCGAGTTGTTGTTTAATCTCGGCCTGCTCTTTACGGGATACCGACAGACCAAATTTTTGGCGCAGCTTTTCGATTTTTCGAGCATCGCTGCTATATTCAGTCAACTGATCTTCTGCTAACAAAATTAAACGTTCGTACTGTCCCACGCAACTAACTCCCAATATTTCCTATCATTAAGGATAGCAATCTCGCTTCGGAACTACAATCTATGCGCTTGCCATCATTTTGGATCCGGGTCATTGGACTGGGAATAGTTTTCATTTTGGGCTTGTGGTTAGTTAGCTCTATTTTTGGCTTGTATAGCCAGGTAGCTTTGACTTCACCTTGGTTAGCAAACATCTTGCTAGCAACGATCGTGGCTCTGATTTTGGGATCGATCGGACTCCTCATCTACTACGGTGGGGTTTTTAATCAAGGCTTTAAACGCAAAAAATCTAAACTCAAACCTGTGGTGCCAGCCGATCGACAGTCGGCGGCGCAAGTTAACCTGGATGCTACCAATCAACAGGTGCAACAGATTCAAGACGAAGTAGCACGCGCCGCGCTGTTAGCCAGATCCGCCGAAATTGCCGAGAGTTTAAAGCGCGGGCCAGTACGGATCATTCTTTTTGGCACTGGTTCAGTAGGCAAAACTTCCTTAATCAATGCTTTGACCGGGCAAATTGTCGGCGAAGTGGGGGCAGTGATGGGTACTACCGGGGGAGCGCAGGAATACGCCTTGAACCTGCGTGGTTTAGAGCGGCAGATTTTGCTAATCGATACGCCAGGAATCTTAGAAGCGGGCTTGGCCGGGACCGAGCGAGGACGGATTGCCAGGGAAAAAGCCGCCGCCGCTGCCATGGTGGTGTTTGTGGTCGATAATGACCTGCGCGATTCGGAGTTAGAACCATTGCTGGCCTTGGCCGAGGTAGGCAAGCGATCGATCTTAGTTTTCAATAAAGCTGATTTGTATCCAGCCGCTGATCGATCAGCCATTCTCAACCAACTGCGAGCGCGGGTCTCTGGGGTGATTCCGCCAGATGATGTGGTGGCGGTGATAGCTCAACCTCGGGCAGTGTCCTTAGCTGATGGCCAAAAATTTCAACCCCAACCCGAACTGAATGATTTTTTGCAACGCTTAGCCGATATCTTGCGATCGACAGGCGAAGATTTGGTGGCCGCCAATATTTTGCAGCAGTCTCAACAGTTGAGTGGGGCGGCTAAGGAGCTAATTGATGAAGAACGGTTGCGGCAGTCCAACAAAATTGTGGATAAGTATCAGTGGATTAGTGCCGGGACGATCGCGATCAATCCGCTACCTTTCGTAGACATGATCACAACAGCGGCGATTAATGGCCAAATGGTGATTGATATTGGACAGGTTTATGGTTGTCAGCTCGATCGAGAGACGGCCAAGGAGTTAGCGTTGTCTTTGGGGAAAACTCTAGCAGGATTGGGGATTTTGAAGGGGGTAATTAAGCTGGTATCTACTGCTTTAAAGATTACGGTAGCCACCTATCTTTTGAGCCAAGCGATTCAGGGGGTGACTGGGGCTTATTTGACTCGAATTGCGGGCAAGAGTTTTATAGAATATTTTCGCCGCAATCAAGATTGGGGAGATGGGGGTATTACGGCGGTGGTGGAGGAGCAGTTTCAGTTGGCTAAGCAGGATGAGTTTGTGAAGTTGTTTTTGCAGGAGGCGGTGGGTCGGGTGATTAAGCCTTTGCAGCAGCGGGAGAAGGTGGAGTAGCTTAATTTAATAACTTCCAGACAACTTCGAATTCTTGAGCGTCAATGGGGTTGCCTATTTTCATCCTGGGTGTTGACAATTTTTGATCGCACAAATCAATGCCGCATAGCTCGAACTGGGGTAATGCAGATTGCCAGCGAGATACTACTGATGAGCAGATTTGCTAAGATTCGATCTATGTCCTCTGACTCTAGCTGCAGTAATACGTAGCCGCTCTACTGATAACTGCTGCTCGGTCGAGCGGAGTAGCTCTTCAATATTCTCACCTGTTAAAACTAATTTCATGAATTAAAAAGTTGGTCTGTCGCCAAAACCGACAATCAAACTAATCCAACTATGAACGGTAAAAATTATCGGACGAAATTTAACTGCCTAGAGTTATTTTATCTACGCCTTCAACGAGTGCGACTAGATCTCTAGCAATGGTTGATATGCGAAGATTTCCTTGGGCAGATTCAAACTTGTATTGCTGCGGAGCTCCCGCCAACATAATCGAATTTCTCGATTATGTACTCCGAAATTATTACTTTACATTTTAAATAAGAATAATTTTTAATAAAGTTTGATTGTACATGAGCGATCTCCATGTTGTCTATCCCTAACCAGACTTTTTATCACATGCTCTTAGATTGGGTCTTTTTTGATGTGATGATAGCATTTGGCGGTCAAACATCGACTTTCAGCGGTCAGATTCTAAGAATTAACTGTTGAGAATTAGCAATTAGATCTAGATTCGTTAAAAATACTATTGCAAATAATTACTAATAGTTAGTAAGATTAAATGATTAATCTTAGCAAGTATCTATGCTCGACCCCACTGCGGCAAGGTTGTCTAAA
>JAGVCD010000339.1 GCA_020059425.1 Chamaesiphon sp.
TTCTTCTTTAGCTTCGTCAATACCAGCGACATCATCAAACATAATGCCAGTCTTAGCATCCATCTGAAATTTGGCCTTAGATTTACCAAAGTTCATGGCTTGGCCAGGACCACCGGGCATGTTGTTGGAACGTCTAAACAACAAGAATAAACCACTAACCAACAGAATTGGGAAGAGCAAGTTACCTAAAAATCCTAGGATAGCTCCATCATTGCGGGCCGGATGGCTATCTAGTTGAATATTAGAATCGCGGAGGCGAGAAATTAGCTCTGGTGCGCTACTGGGCAAATCCACCCGCAATCTTTGCATCCGATTTTCTAGCTCGGGGTCGGTGGCCTGGACGATCGCGGTTCTGCCACCATCATACAAATCTACACTTACTACCCGGCGGGCATCCAGATATTCGATGAACCGGCCATAGGTCATGCGGGCACTAGCAGTATTTTTACCTGGCTCACCAGCTAAGCCCGGCGATAGACTCTGCCATAAGAAGAATCCAATTACCAAGAGCGGAACTGACCACAGGAGGGCTATGCGCCAAGAAAATTTCATATGCTATCTGCCTTTAAAATAGAGGTTTATATAAATTCCACTAAGTGGAAAGAGGTGAGTACAGCCGGAATCTAAATTGAGGTTTATTACAACCAAGTTGAGAGGAGTTGGTTACTTCTTAAACAAATGTAACGTAATTCTCAGATTTCCGGCAAGCTAGTTGTTGTTTTTGTCGATCGATCCCCCCCAACAGTATCGATAAAAAAACCCTAACCTCTTCTGAAGTCAGGGTTCCCAGCAATAAAGATGTGTTAATTAACTACTTAGTAAGTTTCCACATGCCAACGACCAGCCTTTTTCATTTGGCTACGGTAATCAGACCATTTGACTCCATGCTTACCAGCGGCTTCGGTCAGGGCGGTGTCAATGCCACCTTCCATGCCTTTCAATCCGCAGATGTAAACATGAGTTTTTTCTTGCTGAATCATCTCCCACAGTTTGTCGGCACTAGCCGCTACCCGGTCTTGGATATACATCTTGCCGCCTTGAGCATTTTTTTGCTCCCGGCTGATGGCATAGTCTAACCAAAAATTATCTGGATACTGAGAGCGCAATTCTTCTAGCTCTTGCTTGTAAAGAATGTTGGGCGTAGTGGCCACCCCAAAAATCAACCAAGCTAAGCCTTTAAAGCCGTAGTCTGGATTTGCCGCCCGTTCTTTGTCTTTGAACATCCGCCATAGATAGGCTCTAAACGGCGCGATACCAGTACCAGTGGCCATCATAATGATATTGCTTTCCGGATCTTCGGGGAGCAGCATTTCCTTACCAGTCGGACCAGTAATTTGCACTTCATCGCCAACATTTAAGCCAGTCAAGAAAGTTGAACAAGTGCCCAAAACAGTTTCACCTTTGTCGTTTTGGTACTCTAACTGCCGTACACACAAAGAAATGCTCTTGTCATCTACATCATCACCATGGCGGGTCGAGGCGATCGAATACAAACGCAGTTTATTAGGCTTGCCTTTTTTGTCTTTACCGGGCGGAATAATACCAATACTCTGACCCTCGTAGTAGGTGAGATCACTACCGCTCAGATCAAATTTCACATGCTGAACAACCCCAATACCACCTTCTGCCAACAGTGAGTCATTGGAAACACACTTAGCCTTGAGCGGTGCATTCGGACGATAAGTATTTACCGGTACATCGGCATGTTTTTTGGGAGCTGGGGCTGCTGCCGCCGCTGGAGTGGCCGCCGCCGGAGGTTGATGACCAGTACTAGCTGCTACCACTGGTAAATCCTGGTAAGCAGGTTTAATACTTAATATTTTCCCCCCGAGTCGCATAATGCGTTGCATCTCTTGACTCATGCGAGCATAGGGAACAGTGATGAAAGTAGTACCCTGTTGACGTTGATTGTTCAAACCAACAACTTCGTAAGTATATAGACGACTACCGGACATGGAGCTAGTCGTGCCGATGCTGGGGTTATACATGATTTTTTTAATATCTCCAAATTTACTTATTTTTTAAGGATAGTGAGCGAACCTACTGGATACGCCCGTAAGCTTACCGGATTCTGACTTCATCGCACAAGGGGCTAATCTTTTGCGCATTAACCTACATTAGCAAGATATTATAAGCAGCTCCACTCTAAAAATGCTCGTAAATTCCTGCCCTTAACGGGGATCAACAGTGGTATTCGATCGCATGACGTTCTATTGTGGTGGATACAGCCTTCTGCTAAAATTCTGTATCGACTAATATTCGGCACTAATTACCAATTTTTATTGGCTGTGCTCATATTGTTATAAATAGATTTAATTTTTTAATTTAGAGGATTTCTATGACCATTCAGGTGGATCGAGTAGTAATAATTGGTGTTGCCGGGGACTCCGGTTGCGGTAAATCAACTTTTTTGCGGCGCATTACCGACTTATTTGGTGAATCATTTGTCACAGTAATTTGTCTGGATGATTACCACAGCTTAGATCGCTATCAGCGCAAAGAAACTGGCATCACTGCTCTCGATCCCAGAGCGAATAACTTCGACTTGATGGCCGAGCAGATTGGAATGCTCAAAGCCGGTAAATCCATCCAGAAACCAATTTACAACCATGAAACAGGTTTGCTCGATCCACCAGAATTGATTGAACCCAATCATGTAATTGTAGTTGAGGGTCTGCATCCTCTCTTTGATGAAAGAGTACGGTCTTTGCTAGACTTCAGCGTTTATCTAGACATTAGTGATGCCGTCAAGATTGAGTGGAAGATTCAGCGTGATATGGCTGAACGTGGTCACAGCTATGATGAAGTTTTGAAGGCGATCGAATCCCGGCGGCCAGACTTCTCGGCTTATATTGAACCCCAGCGTGGTCATGCCGATGTGGTTATTCAGGTACTACCCACTAATTTGGTACCAGCCGATCAAAAGAGCGAACTATTGCGAGTGCGTTTAATTCAAAGAGAAGGTGCTGCTGGCTTGCCGGAACCTTCCTATTTATTTGATGAAGGTTCTACCATCAACTGGCGACCATGTGGCCGGAAACTAACCTGTGCTTATCCAGGCATCACCATGTTCTATGGCCCAGATGATTACTATGGTCATGAGGTTTCTGTGTTAGAAATTGATGGTCAGCTCGAAAACTTAGAAGAAGTGAAGTACATCGAAACTCACCTCAGCAAAATCTCGACTAAGTTTGAAGGAGAAATGACTAAGTTATTACTACAGCACAAAGAATATCCTGGTTCCAATAATGGGACTGGTTTATTCCAGGTATTGGTTGGTCTAAAGATGCGTGAAACTTACGAGCGGCTTACTCAGAAAGAAGCTGTCGTCAACGCCAATGGCTAAGACCTAGTACATCCTCAAAACTTAGTCAGCCGTGGAGATATAATTGTTATCTCTACGGTTTTTTATGGGAGTGGTTCATGGTGCAGCTAGCGATCGTTGTTTTCTTCGGACTATTTGCTACCGTCGAAATTTATCAATCCGTCAAA
>JAGVCD010000062.1 GCA_020059425.1 Chamaesiphon sp.
CTAAGAGCTGCTGCATGTCTAAAAAAGCACATTGAATTAAGATCAATTCATCTCCTTAGCAGTGTAGATATTCCACTCGCATGATTGGGATGCTCCCAGATGGCCAGCGTATTGTCAGCGGTAGTGAGGACGGGAAGTTGATGCTATGGGACGCAAAAACAGGTGCATCCATCGGTAAACCTTGGCTCGGTCATGAAAAGGATGTCAGGTCAGTAGCGTTTAGTCCAGATGGTCAGCGTATCGTTAGCGGTAGCTTTGACAAAACGGTGCGCTTATGGGACGCAAAAACAGGTGCGCCCATCGGTAAACCCTTGCTCGGTCATCAAATTGGAGTTATTTCAGCCGTGTTTAGTCCGGATGGTCAGCGTATTGTTAGTGGTGGTCAAGATGAAACAGTGCGGCTATGGAATGCAAAAACAGGTGCGCCCATCGGTGAACCCTTGCTCGGTCATAAGGGTTGGGTCACGTCAGTAGCGTTTAGTCCAGATGGTCAACGCATTGTCAGCGGTGGTGAGGATAGAACGTTGCAGTTATGGGACGCAAAAACAGGAACTCCAATGGGTAAACCCTTGAAGGGGCATACTGGAAAAGTGTGGTCAGTGTCGTTTAGTTCGGATGGTCAGCGAATTGTCAGCGGCAGTCAGGACAAAACGGTGCGACTATGGAATGCAAAAACAGGTGCGCCCATCGGTAAGCCCTTGATTGGTCATACTGGTGATATCAGTGTGGTGTCGTTTAGTCCAGATAGTCAACGTATTGTCAGCAGCAGTATGGATAAAACGATGCGGCTATGGGACGTTAAAACAGGAACTTCCATCGGTGAACCCTTAAAAGTTAATGAGTCTAGTGTCAATTCAGTGTCGTTTAGTCCAGATGGTCAACGCATTGTCAGCGGTGATGATGATCATAGAATGTGGTTGTGGGATATTTCCTGGAAGTCTTGGCTACCGATAGTTTGCAATCAACTACGCTATCATCCCAGCCTTAATCAACCGACAACAGATGTTGCCCGCGAAGCCAAGCAAACTTGCGAACAATATACACATTCTAGTACTCGATCGGATTCAATGCCTTGAACAGCCAAAAAAAACGATCGATCTACCTTAGATAACTACAGTCAAGCCCTAGCCATTGCTAAAACAGAAAACCGATCGCGCTTAGTAGCCGTGATCCTCGATCGCATTAGCGACATATTCCAAGCCCAAGAAGAAATCCAAGATGCCATCATCGCTTATGAAGCTGCCTTCCAAGCCTTAGAATCAGAAAATCAACTCAGTAATTGATCGCCTCAGTCGAATTCCCAAAAACTTCTACTTCAAGATTTACTATTGGCAGGACGAGTGACTCTCAATAATTCACCTTCAATTGATTCTTTGGTACCGATTACTCGATCGATCTTGATAGTGAATCCATCCCAGTCTAGATTTTTGGAACAAACTATAATTCCAGCATGATTAATGCCTTGATTATGCAGCCAGATAAAATCTCGACGATTTTGGGTAATTACCGCACGCTCCTGATTAGTAGCAAACAGCAACACTTCATCATCTGTGATTCCCTGATTGGCATTCCCTGCATCTTTCACAGTCAGAATATCGTAGCCTTTATTTCGTAACCTTGCTACGACTGGTAAAGGAAATTGCTCATCAGAATATAACCGTAGCATTTATGCTGCCTCGTTGGCAGCAATCGCGGCATTAACTTCATCGGGAAATGCAGCAGCATAAGCCCAAGCATTTTGTAAATCAGCTGCGGTGAGATGGGGATAAGCTTCTAGTATTTTCAGATCACTTGCGCCCAAGCGACGATATTCTACCAAATCCCAAACAGGTATTCTGGTGCCTGTAATGCAAGCATCGCCCCCAACAATTCCAGGCGTTTTGCTGATGCCACTCCAGAGGCTACCAAGATTTTGAGCTAATAATTGCAGAATCTCGGTTTTTTCAGGAACTGAGAGCGCGAGAAGCTGCTGCTGAAGTTCTTGGGTACTCATAAGTTTGCGATCGGTTGCTGATTTGATTATTATATCGCCTGGACCGTGGAATTTTTTGGATTCCGGCGGCAAGGATCAAGCTGACAGAGGTACTACTCTCCAGGCCAAAGACGTTCGCTTAAATTTTGAATTTTTCACATGTTTTCAAAAAAGGCTATCACTATTTTTTCAATCGAACCAATTTTTCAGCACATCTTCACTTCACATTCTACTTTTCAAAGAAGAAACAATAGTTAACTCATAATGCCCTTATAGCAATAATTCTACATATATTTAGTTATTTTTTTGCTTGAGGAAATATTCAGATTGTCGATTTTTGCTACAAATTTCCAAATTAAAGAAAAGGTCTTGTACACTTCAAGAACATCAAGTTTTACAAACTGTCAAACTTGATTAAATTCAACATCTATTTTGGAACGTCAAGAAGCAAAATCTAAACCATCATTGGCAGGAACTTTGGCTATGAAAATCACTAGACGTGAAGCAATCAAACTGGTAGGGAGTGGCATCCTGATATCTCCCTTAAGTTTTCCTCAGCCAGCTCTAGCCCAGTTTAGCCCCACCTTCCCGCGATTCCAAATACCACTGAAACTGCCGCCCTTACTTCTCCCGACTAAAAGCAACACCACCGGCAAACGTCCGATCGACTACTACGAAATCAACATGCAAAAAGCAGAAATCGAAATACTGCCAGGGCTGATGACCAAAATGTGGTGTTACGTTGGTAAAGGATTAGGCCCCGCAGCCGTCGGTCCGATCATTCGGCATCGTGGTGGAGTAGAGCCAGAAGACGAAGGCCGTACCTCGGTAATTCGGTTTATCAACAATTTAGGAACAACTATTGAGCAAGGCATGGAAAAGCCGATCGACACTTCCATTCACCTGCATGGAATGGCATCGCTGCCGGAATATGATGGGTATGCCACCGATTTAATTTCACCTGGTTATTTTAAAGACTACTTCTACCCCAACGATCGAGCAGCAACACTCTGGTATCACGATCATGCTGTCCACAAAACCTCGCGCAATGTTTATATGGGCTTGGTGGGTATGTACGTAGTGGATGATGCCAAAGACCGCAACCTCAATTTACCCAGAGGGGAATATGACATTCCCTTAATCATTCAAGATAAAAAGTTCGATCCAACAGGGCAATTAATCTTTAACGATCGCCAACGGCGTAGTGCCTATGGCGATGTAATTTTAGTCAATGGCACACCTTTTCCTCACCTGAAAGTGCAGCGGCGAAAATATCGCTTCCGGGTACTGAATGCCTCTCCATCGCGCGTTTACCAATTGGTATTGAGTCAACAAGAAAACACCTTAACCAAAGGAAATTCTTTCCATGTTATTAGTACTGATGCCGGACTGTTAGAACAGCCTGTCAGAATGGAATCTCCGCTCAATTCACTGCGGATCGGAGTGGGCGAACGCTATGGTATCGTGATTGATTTTAAAGACTATCCCAGCGGTTCCCAACTCTATCTACATAATCCGGCATTTCCTAACAACGTTGATACAAGCAACCAAACTGGTGTGATTATGCGGTTTGATATTGAGGAAGAAGTGATCGATGACAGTTCACTGCCCACTATTTTGCGTCAACCTTTTGAGCGCTTAGTTGATCAAATTCAGCCTGGTCAAACCATTCCCACCCGAACTTTTCGATTTGAGCGGAACGGCGGGGAATGGAAAATCAATAACAAAGTCTGGGACGAAAAACGCATAGATGCTAATCCTCAGCCAGGAGCGATCGAGATCTGGAAATTTGTTAATGCTGGCAGCGGTTGGACACATCCAGTGCATATTCATTTTGTTGATTTACAAATGATCGATCGGAATGGATTGCCACCCCGTCCCTATGAACGCGGTTGGAAGGATGTATTTCTCCTCGATGATTTTGAAACCATTAGAGTCATTGCCAAGTTTAGCGCGCCGATCGACCCCACCCCCGGTAAAAGTCCGATTAAGGGCAAGTATATGATGCACTGCCATAACCTGGTGCATGAAGACCACGACATGATGACCCAATTTGAGATTGGGGCCGGAGGTGATAGTCCTACATCAGCTATGGCACAACCCATCTCAGTGATGAAACCATTTTGACAGTTTCATTTCGGTTCTTTTCCTTTCATTTCCCCATAAGTCTGGCGATTACTTTCCCGAATGGCATCGTAGTCGTAAGGATCTTGGGGATTTGAAGGGTCTGCCTGGGTAACTGGAGGATCTTTCTTTTGCGAATCATTTGGGGCTGGGCTAGGCTTGCCTGCCTGGGGAGGTTTAGGCGGAGTCGCATCAGCCGCATTCACTGCTAGATAAACGGGAATATGTTCAATAATGACCATACTACCGGGTAATGGGCGGCTCATTGCCACTTTCGTTGTTAGTACGATTGTAGCTAAACACAATAGCAGGGTTTGTAAAATTCGTTTTAGCATAAGAATTTTGTAGTTATCTGTTACTTCCATCATAATCTTCCTTACTGAGTGTCTGCACAAATAGCTGGAAGGTCAACTGTGCAAGCGCTTTATGTAGAAATTTTGTCAAATATCAAGAAAAGCGATCAACTGATGCACAGTAAAATATCACTTAACCCAAAGCCCATCGCCCTCATAGAATCCCTCGCTATCCACAACACCCCAAGACCGCCGCCGCACCAAGCAGCCAGTATCCCCCAACAGTAACCCCAGCCACACATCGACCAAAGGCAACCCTGACCTGCGCTGCAATTCCAGCAACCTCATCTCGCCACAATTGGCCATCGATGCTCGAATCTGCGCCGCCCACAATTCCACATCTTCGCTGTGGGCATTCCCCAGAATCTGCCGTGCCACCTCCGCCTTCCTTAACTCATCAGAGATCAATTCATCCGCCTCCACCCCCAACTTAATCACCGACTGCCGCGATTCAGGGTAATCATGCTCCTGCTCCAAATACAGATGCTCATCCCGCAGTACAAAAGTTCGCGGGTAAAGATGTGCCCACAGCTCATCATCAACGATCGGCTCCTGCTCAGGTAAATAAGCCGCTGCAATCTCTGCCAAGATCACTTCAGCTCTGGACCTGTAGATCTCACCCAGTTCACCGATCGCCCGTGCCCCATCAACTAGATCCAAGCCCTCCAAATGACGGCAAAGAATCACCATACTGGCCGTCGCTGGTTCAGCCTGAGCCACCGCCAAAATCTGCCACAAATCTAGCTCTAACTGTTGGGGCATAGCGGACAGGGAGAAATAGGACATTGGCTAGGGTGCAACTCAATTCGGTGGGCAAACTTAGTCAACTCCACGCCAAGATCGATAGAACACGATCGCAAAATATTAGTCATTAGTTCCACCACCTGCGCTGGTGACAAGCCCATACAGTGCATTGGCTCTACCGATAATACTTTCCCTTTACCACCCTGCCAGACCTCAGCGGAAATCGCATGAACTGGTGCGTCCCTTCGCTCTCGATAAAAGATAATGCTGGCGGTGATGCCAACGGGCGGATCGAGTACGATCGTGCGTGGTCGTTGGCGTAACCCCTCTGATTGCGAAGTACCTACATCAGCAGCAAAAGAATCGACCTCAAGCCGAGAAGAACGAGCCACCTTTCGCTCCAAGCTAATCCTCTGCTTGTGCCGATGGTAATAACGACGATTTGGGCATATCTCCCCGTCCCAGCAAGGCTTGGCTTGGGCTTCGGTGTTTCCCAGCTTGGAGCATTGGGCGCAGTTATGACCAGTTTTCTTAGGCATTGTTCAGAATTGTATCAACGCTATCTTCTTCAACCTGCGGCATCGTTATGGCCTCCGACACCAAAGACGATCTCAACTGGAATTCCTGACAGGTACCCGCTGGGTCTACATTCATTCCATAAAGTGGACTCTCAACCTCGCGACAAGCACCACCCTTCAAAGCAATACAGACCGCACAGCAATCAATACCTTCTGATAAAGCTTTTTCCACATCGCTATTTGTCACCCGCGCTGTGCGTAACTCCAGAGTGCCCCGCTTACTCCACTGCGCTTGCAGCGTCCCAGTAGTAGTAAACCTTTGCCAGCGGGGGTCAGTCAAAACATGCTCTGGCACCCGTAACCACATGCCATCATACTCAGCAGTCACTTCCACTTCAAACTCTTGCACGGCATCAACTTTAGCTAATTGCTGCGCTGAGATATGCTCCGGCGGTACCCCAAAAGCAATCGTCTCCCCAACTTTCGGAATATGAATCCAATAGCGACTTTGTAGATCGCCAGTATGCGACAGCTGCTGCAAAGCATGGGGTGAACCATGTACTAAAATTAAATGCTTGGGCGCGACCCGGTGAATTACTTGCGTCAGCCCCACCCGATCGGCATGAGCAGATAAATTAAACTTGCGAATCTGCGACCTAACAGTTAGTTTAGTGCCATCCAATTCTATTTCTGTCCCAGGCTTCAAACCCTGCAACAACCGCCCCGGCGACTCCTCATCGGTATAGCCAGAAATGAACACCGCCGCATTTTCTCGCTCCAGCAAAATCTTGCCGTAGTAAACACTGGCACCCCCAGTCATCATCCCAGAGCTGGCAATAATTACCGAAGGTGTGGCGATCGCTAAAGGTCGTTCACGGGGTGAATTGATACAAATAATTGGCGGGGTAGAAGTAGTGTCAAAGAATGGGTCTTTCCTGCCCGTCTTGGCAAAATTAGCCACCGCCTTGGGCAGCAGGTCTAAATTATCTTGAAAAACAGTGGTGACGGGTCGCACCAAGCCATCGACATAGATCGGGATATTCAAAGTATGGAATAAGCTACTGGTGCGCAGAGCCAAGATAATTTCCTGCGCCCGCCCCAGGGCAAATGCCGGAATCAAGACATTCCCACCCGCTTCTACTACTTCTGCGATCGCTTGCAACAATTCACCTTCTTGACTGCGGCGGGAGGGATGAACATCACTGCCATAGGTCGATTCAGTAATCAACATCTCAGCCTGGGGCAAATCTTCTAACCGCAATCCGTCGGTGGTGCGACTAGAAGTAGTGTTGTAGTCCCCGGTATACAGCAGTGATCGATCGCCATATTCTAGATAAATACAGACCGCTCCCACAATATGACCAGCCGGAATAAAGCGCACCTTTAGTCCCGGTAAAGGGCTAAAGTCCTCGCTCACAGTCTGGGTTTGGAGATGAAACAGCGTGGCATACAGATCGCTTTCATCAAACAGTGACTGGAAATCCTCACTGAGTTCTTGCACCTTCAAACAATCCGTCAGCATCACTTCGGCAATTTCCTTGGTGCCAAAGCTACAAATCATTGGAGTCACCCCAAACAACCGATGGAACACCGGCAAGGCTCCAATATGATCTTGGTGAGCATGGGTAATCAAGATCAGGTTGGGGTTATGAATCAGATCGAACTCTGGCAAAGGCTGACTCCCCTTGGGGCGAGTCCCCGCGTCCAAGATTATTTCATAAGGACCAATCTCGACCCGAAAACAAGAAGCGCCAATACTACGGGCAGCTCCCAACGGCGTAACATTTAACCGATCGTGATGCTCTTGGACTGATGCTGGCTCTGGATCTACTGTTTCGTAGTAGGCCACCTCGGCTTCTTTGGTGGTGGCATTGACCATCACGCGGGTGGTCATGGTTTTATTAGTGGCCACCCATTCCCAACACTTTTTCTGGACGGTAGGTTCGGACAGTTGCCAATTTCTCAGACCAGTTTCTCGGGTTAGAGCTGCTTGGGCAATCTCCGCAAACTCTGGAGCCGACCTATCGATCTTCTCAGCATCCAGGTTACGGGGTGCTGGCACACTGACAATGTTCTGAGCATCAGGGTGATGTGCTGTGACTACTTGCAGTTTGTTACCCACCAAGTGAGCTGTGATGCTTACTACATCGTTGGTAGCTAAATCTTCTGGAAAATTGCTAATGGTCAGCTTTAAAGAGGACTTTCCTTCTTGGATTTCAACCAGACCAGTCTTCTTCTTTTTGGCTATTTGACCTACTTGCCCCACTAACTGAAAACCATCTTCTTCTGGGCTGCTCAGCTTTTCGAGTACTTTTAAGGCGGTTACTTCACCAGTTGAATCCGTCAGAGGTACTACTCGCCATTGCCATACTTCTGGTGACTCCTTGGCCGCATTGCCTCCGACCTTGAAGATGGAGCCATCAGACAATTGGATTTGTAGTTTTTTATCTTTGCTGCGGGTGATTTGACCAGTGACGATTCCTCGA
>JAGVCD010000360.1 GCA_020059425.1 Chamaesiphon sp.
ACATTGGGCGGAAACTGAAACAGTTGCCAAATCTCCGTCGTAATAATCGGCACTCGGGCTGGAATTAGCAGCAAAGTGGGTGAACCAAACAGAGCGATCGCTTCCAAAAAAGATAGCAAAAAGCCGGATAAAATAGCTGGTAGCACCAGGGGTATAGTAATTCGCCAGGTGGTTTGCCAGGTACTGGCTCCCAAAATAGTCGCAGCATCCTCCAATTCTGAAGATACAAATTCTAAAGCTGAACTAGTTAGTAAGAAGACATAAGGATAACTATAAATTCCTACTACAAAAATAGCTCCCCATAGGGAATAGATATTGAATGGACCTTGGGTAGCCCCGGTAAGGTCGGTATACAAACGATTTAACCAGCCAGAATTGGGGGCTGCCAATAGAATCCAAGCAATACCCCCCAAGAAATGGGGGGTGGTAAAAGCTACCAATAGCAATATTTTCAGGAGACCGCGCCCCGGCATGTTGGTGCGGGTCACCGCCCAAGCTAGTGGCACACCGATTGAGACACTCATGATCCCAACCCCAGTCGCTAAAATCAAAGAGTTGCCGATCGCCTGGAGCATCCGGTTACTAGTCAAAACTTCCCCATAATTCTGGAGAGTGAAAGTCATGGTATCGGTCAGTAGCAAGCTTTTAAGCCCGAGCCAGAACAATGGTAGACCGATCAGCACCAGTAATAAGGCGATCATCACTATCCAAAAAGCCAGGGAATAATCTCGGGGTGTTGTGGATAATGACCGTCGATATTGTCTCCAGTTAAGACTGTTCTTTAACAAACTGCACCCTCCAAACTAACAATTACTAGCTATTGAACTGCTGGCGTTGCTGAATTCAGATCTAAAACTCCGCAACGCCGCGATTTCTTCCTAAAATCTAGGTTTAGGCTCCAAATACATCTCGCCATTTTTTCTTGATGGTGGGAATTCCGGCCTTGATTTTGTCCACCGGCGGAATAATCGGTTTCATTTCAGCCAAAGTTTTGGTGTCTTTGACCACCACATCTGGCAGCAGCGGCTGTTCATAATATTTGGCAGTCAGTGCCGCATATTCTGGACTCATCATAAAGTTCATGAATAATTTGGCCGCGTTAGTATGGGGTGCTTCTTTCAAAATACCTACTGGACCAACCAATACGACTGCTCCTTCGGTAGGATAAACGACATCGACTGGGTTGCCCTTGGCTTTTTGGGTGAGCATTTGCCCCAATGTCACAATGCCCACAGACCTTTCACCCGAAACCACATCGGTGACAGCATCATTGATCGATCGACCCAATTTAGGATTTAATTTGCTGAAAGCCGGGAAATATTTATCCCAGCCAAATTTGTCTTCCATCGCGATCGCCCAAGTTCCTACTTGACCACTGGCGGCCCCACTGCCAGTGGCAATTTTGTCTTTGTACTGCGGCTTAATCAAATCTGCCCAAGCTTTTGGGGCTTCAGCGGCGGGCATTTTTTTGGTGTTATAACCAATCACGATCGGAATAATGGCACCGGTCTGAAAAGCATTGTCAGGATCCAGTTGCCGGAACTCTGCGCGTACTTTATCTTGACCCTTAGGCGCATAAGTGAGTAGTTTTTGACTTTCTTTGAGCTTCAACATTTGACCCACATCTGTTGTCCCAAAAACATCACAGTTTTTAACCCCAGACTGCATTTCTTGATTGAGTTGTTGAAACAGAGCACTAGCTACTTTGCGGGTGCCTTCAAACTGAATTCCCGGATATTTCTTGGTAAAGGCAGCGCCAATTTCATTTACCACATCCTGATTAAAGAAAACTGTATAATATATCAGTTTTCCTTCTTTCTTAGCAGCTTCATACAGAGCTTTTTCATCTTCCCCGGATATATTGACGGAGTTGCCAGCAGGCTTATCTGTACAGCCTTTCAGCATAAAGCTGCCTAGAATTCCACCACCAGAAATCACTAAAAATTTGCGTCTGGAGACACCATTCCAAAATTGACTCATATTTTCACTCTCACGAAATTGGGCGATCAGAATCTAGTCTGATTCGGTTTAAAGATAGGGTAGTGCATTTAGGTAAAGGATAGGGGGTAATATCAGATATTCTTTTGAAAAATAGTAATTCCCTTCAGTAATTAGAAACTGAAATCTTTATGTTGTAACATATTGTATTTAAAGTGTTTATAAGTACATACGCAACTGTTCGATCGCCTCAATATAGTCCGGAATATTTTCGCCCGCAGCAACACAAGCCGTTCGATCGACAGTCACTAAATCATCCCCATAAAATACCTTACCAAAGTCGATTTTTTGGCCTTTATCTGGTTGCCAATTAGGACTCAGTAAGCGTTGATAAGCATCGATTACAGCACCATCGAACAAATGCCCAATACAGAAATAGACATCTTGTAACACCTGGGGCACGGAGGGTCGATGCAGTTGACCACGGGAGTTGGGGCTACGGGCTTGGTAATGCGATCGAGGAAACAAGCCATACAGATTTTTTAGCGATGCCGAAATTAAGGCTTCATCCTTGAGAATCGTGCGTTTGAAAGTACCAACGCTGATTCGGCAATCAACTTCTTGAAGCAGGGCTGGTGCCCACATAGTCTGGAAGCGCACTGGTTTTGGCGATAGGTTGGGATATTCGATCAACGGCAGTGTATCAGCATCTAAGAGTTGCATTCCGGCATCCAAGATGCTGTAAAGACCATGTTTACTGGCAATATTCGGCAAGCTGACAGGGGAACAGACTCCTTCGACAATCAAGATTTCGGCATGGGGACTGGCTTGGCGGAGGGCAGCGAGAATTACGCTAAGCACTGGGATGCTGACGGTGATGGGGTGAGCGACAGGGTAGCCAAGATTTGGTTTAACTAGAATGCGCTGGGCGTTATGGGCGGCGGCTGGTGGTTGATAGGTAAAGGATGGAGAATCAATGGTGTGGACGATCGAAGATGTTGATGACGAGGACATGATGGGTAGTATCGTTTGTTGGATTCGATGGTTTATCTTAATTCTGTTTGTGTAGCGTCTCTATTAGCAAAACTGGCGTTAGACTATGCCAAAATGTTGAAATTTATTTTTGTATTTTGATGATGACTGATGTGTGCTTAAATCTGGGCTGTGGGGCAAAATGTCTCGCTGGTTACATCAATGTTGATAAGTTTGGAGATCCTGATTTCAACTTTGATTTGGAAACCTTTCCCTATCCTTGGGACGACAACAGCGTGCGAGAAATTGAACTGCACCATGTGCTCGAACATTTGGGACAGCAAACCGAAACATACCTGAAAATTATTCAGGAATTCTATCGAATTTGTCAGCCGGGAGCCAAAATACACATCACCGTTCCTCATCATCGCAGCGATCGATTCTTTCACGATCCCACCCATGTACGACCGATTACGGCGATTGGATTAAGCATGTTTTCCAAACAAAAAAATCGCGAGTGGCAGGCCACCGGAAAAGCATTCACCTTCAACCAAATCTCTAGTTAACTAAATAAAAATAAACCAAAAAATTCCCACTCAGCCGTCAGTACCGAATCTCTGGTATCTTGATTTGGGAACTTATCAGCGATGAGAAAG
>JAGVCD010000418.1 GCA_020059425.1 Chamaesiphon sp.
CCCTCGACCAACGCAAAACGGCGAGTACCGGAATCAGCTTGTAATACTAAATAAGCAGAAAGTCCTTGATTCACAGTTGAGTAACGGGTGAGAGTGGACGGGCGCAAAGACAATTGACAGACATTTACAATGTTTGGTTGATATTTGCTAACACCAAAAACAAAGTATCTACCACGATGGTGGTAAGAATGGCACCGCTAAAGGCGTACCAATGATTTCTTTTGCGGCTCAAGCATATTATACCCAGGCTCAGCAATAAACTCACTAGTATGACTGCCCAAGTTGTGCCCCAAGGACTACGCACCTGTAATACTGCAGCTTGTAGAATTGGTGTGGCCAGACCTGGTTCTACGGCCATTAATTGCTGCCAATAGCCCACCAGATCGACCAAATAAAAATACAGGTCGGTAATAGCTGTTCCTACTAAAGAACCTAGGTAAAAAAAACTACCTGTTTTACCAATTCCTTGCCAGCACAACCATATTACTACGGGTAGTCCGATCGATTCAATAGGTAAATGCACTGCTGGAATCCACCGCCACCAACCCCAATAAATTGCTCCGGCTAGCCAACTCCAGCTAAATCCAAACAACAGATCCCCCCAGATTTTGGTTTGGGGTTTTTGGTAGAGGAAGTAGCTCAGACCCACCCAGAAACTAGTGAGCGCCACACTCAACCACGGCCAATTGCGGACGAGGGGAGCTTCAATAAAGACTGGTACAGCTACTAAAAAAGCAGCCGCTGCAAAGACTTTCCAATGAATCTCGGCGAGGGAAAATAACCCAGCCTTATTTGGAATGGGGTTAAAAGTATTATTTAACAAAACAACTTGTTAAGTTTATTTACTAAAATTAATTATTCTCCAAAGATATCACAAAAACTTTGGGTGGTTGGGGTCGCTAGTAGCTTAGAGGACAGTTGTTACTATCGGTGATGAGGGACATCTCACCCCGTTTTTTGGCTCTATCGGCATGACGGAGGCTCCTGTATGCTAAATGATGATCTTTTGGATTTTATTTTTTATGGAGTATATTCAGGCTGTCATTTTGGGCTTAGTGCAAGGCATCACTGAATTTTTGCCGATTAGTAGTACCGCTCACCTGATTATTTTCCGGGATGTATTGGGTTGGGGTGATGTTGCTAATGGTGGCCGATGGACAAAAGCAGCTTTGGATGGCATTCAATTTGGCAGTGTTGTTGCGGTTATTTTCTACTTTTGGCAAGATTTGAAACAGATTCTTGCTGGGGCGTGGCAAGCTTTTCGGAAAAAAGACTGGCAGCAAGAAGAATGGAAAATATTTTTGGGAATTGCGATCGGCACTATTCCGGCTTTGGCTGGTGGGCTGTTGCTAAAGGCGATGAAGGTGGAATTAGAAAGTCCAGCTTTGATTGGAGTGATGTCGATCGTCATGGCTACTTTGCTAGGACTAGCCGAAAAATTCGGTACCCGTACCCGCGACTTTAACCAGCTGGAAACTCGGGATGGTATTTTGGTGGGTTTAGGTCAAATGATCGCCTTGCTACCCGGTGCATCTCGTTCTGGTTCGACTCTGACTACTGGTTTATTTTTAGGCTTACAGCGCCAGACGGCGGCGCGTTTTTCCTTTCTGTTGGGCTTACCAACCCTAGCGATCGCTACTCTGGCTCAGACTAAAGATGTGCTGCAAGAGAAAGCGATGGTAATGCCGATGCTGGTGGGGATTGTGGCCACTTTTATTTTTTCGTACCTATCGATCGCCTGGTTAATGAAATTCTTGCAAAAGTACAGTAACTGGGTGTTTGTTTGGTATCGCTTGGCTTTTGGGTTAGCCTTGTTAGTAGCAGTAGCCCAAGGTTGGAAAGGTTAGTTAAATGAGTGAGATTGCCACGCGGCCAGCCGAAATTAGCGGAGTGGTGGCCGGATCGATCGCCGAGGAAGTGGGATTTAGTGCGGGCGATCAGTTGGTGAAAATCAACGATCAACCAGTGCGAGATTTGATCGATTATCAATACTTGTGCGCTGATGAGCTACTAAACTTGGAAGTTTTGGATGCTCAAGGCAAAAGTCACCAAGTAGAAATTGAAAAAGACTACGACGAAGACCTAGGCTTGGAGTTTGCCACGGCGCTGTTTGATGGCTTGATTCAATGCAATAATCACTGTCCTTTTTGCTTTATTGACCAGCAACCACCCGGTAAAAGAGCTTCGCTCTATCTCAAGGATGATGATTACCGGCTGAGTTTTTTGTACGGCAGCTATCTCACCCTCACTAATCTCAGTCAAAGGGAATGGGAGCGGATCGATCGAATGCGTTTATCACCTCTGTATGTATCGGTTCATGCGACTGATCCCCAAGTTCGCAGTCGGTTGTTGCAAAACGATCGAGCGGGTCAAATTCTGGAGCAGTTAGCTTGGTTTGCCGAGCGGCGGCTGCAAATCCATGCTCAGGTGGTGTTATGCCCCGGTATTAATGATGGGGCGCAGCTCGAAAAAACTATTAGAGATTTGGCCAATTTTCATCAAGGAGATTTACCAGCAGTGGCTTCGGTGGCCGTTGTGCCCGTCGGCTTGACTAAATTTCGACCGGCCAGTGGTGAGCAGCTTCAGCCCGTCGATGCTGCCACTGCCCAAGCTGTCATCCAGCAAGTGCAGTCTCTACAAGCCGAATTCCGGCAACAATACCAATCCACTTTTGTGTGGTTGGCCGATGAATGGTATCTGATTGCTGGCCAAGAACTGCCCGCCAGTGAGGACTACGAAGATTATCCCCAGCTCGGC
>JAGVCD010000169.1 GCA_020059425.1 Chamaesiphon sp.
AACCGCACATCAGCCAGCAAATCTCCGGCAGCTTGACGCATGGATTTTTGCAATTCAGCCAAAGAGACGGCCAAGGGAGCGAAGAAAGCAATGTCGCGATCGGAAGCTGGGTAAGTCGAGAAAGCTTGATACACAGGCACCAGTTGTTCGTCTTTAGCTAGATGCTCTAGCACCACTTCTAAATTTAGCTGAAAGGCATAGATGGCATCAGGCAGGTCTAATTCTTGGCGCAGTTGGGGATGAAGTTGGCCAAAAGTGCCCAAACGTTCGCCATGCAGCCATAGAGAAGCTGTCCGCCCCGGATGAAACTGCTCATTGCTTTGGTCTACTTGATACTCCACAGGCATTCCTAACCGCTGCCAAATATTATCTAGCAGACCTTTCGCTTCATACCAAGTCAAAGGCTGCGGTTTATCACTGGTCGTCCACCGCTCGGCCCGGGCATCACCGCCACAGATACCGGCCAGTACATCAGTTTCGATCAGTCCAGATTCATCTTTGCTAAAGACTTTGCCAATTTCAAAACCCCACAGTGCTCCATTGCCCTGCTCCAAGTTGTATTGAAAACTCTGGATTAGGTGGGAAGTTAGCTCCGATCGCAAGGTCGCATACTCGGTGAACATCGGGTTGGCAATATCGACCATTCTGCCAGCCTCTGGTTTATTCAGAGCGTAGGAATAGTGCATTAATTCGTTGAAGCCCACCGCCCGGAAGCTGGATCGCACCAGTCGCAGCAATTCAACATCTAATGACAAATAGCCTGCTGCCGATTCGCTGGGCAGCGTATCTTGAAACTTGTCGTAGCCGTACAATCGAGCCACTTCTTCAATCAGGTCAATCTCTCGCTCCAAATCCCGGTAACGATAGGTGGGTACAATCACCGCCCACACTAGCGGCTCAGCAGTAGTCTGAGTTAGCTGGCAACCTAAAGCTGTCAGAGTACGCTCAATATCGCCCGCACTTACTTCGCCCACTTCTTCCTCGCCCACTGTTGGACCCAAAATCTGATTCAGCCTGTCCCAGCGTAGTTCGATCGTCCGGGGCTGACCCAGCCAGTCGGGGCGATGATCGGCTTTGGCTTCGGTGATGACTTGTCCACCAGCCAACTCCATCAATAAATTCAAAGCCCGCTGATTGGCTAATTCCAACTCGGCTAAATTCACCCCTCGCTCGTAGCGGGTCGAAGCTTCCGATCGCAAGTTTTGAGAGCGGGAAGATTTCCGAATAGCCACTGAGTCAAAAATGGCTGCTTCCAGCAAAATACAGGTGGTGTTTTCATCTACTTCGGTATCGGCACCACCCATCACCCCGGCTAGAGCGATCGGTTTGTCACTTGCTGTAACTAATAAGTTTTGAGGTTGGAGCTGGCGTTCTTGATCGTCCAAGGTTTTTAAAGTTGCCGGCGGCTGAGCCAACCGCACTCCCAAATTAAAATCAGCGCTGCCAGTCAGAGTCGCCACCTTAGCGGCATCAAAAGCATGCAGGGGCTGTCCCCACTCCAACAACACATAGTTGGTAATATCTACCACATTGTTGATCGATCGAATACCAGCCGCTTGCAAACGACATTGCAACCAATCAGGAGAGGGCGCAATTTGAATATTATCTATTAGGGTGGCTATATATACCTGGCAAGACTCGGGATCAACCCTAACCTGGACATTTTTATTTCCACCCACGAGCGAAACGGGGTGCATTGTGGGTAAGCTAATAACAGCACCAGTCAAGGCCGCTACTTCTCGGGCAATACCCACCATACTCAGAGCATCGGCTCGATTAGCTGTGGATGTCAAATCCAAAATGACATCATCCAAGCCCAACAAAAGTCCAACTTCACTACCTAAGGAGGGCGCTCCAGCGTCTCCCACCTCTGCAAAGATGTGAATACCAGCCGATTCCTTGGCTAAGCCTACTTCGGCCAAAGAACAAATCATCCCTTCGGACTTTTCACCGCGCAGCTTCGCCGGTTTAATCTTCAGATCGATGACTGGTAGATAGGCACCCACCTGGGCTACTGGAACATAGATTCCAGCTCGAACATTGGCTGCCCCGCAGACAATTTGGACTGGCGGATTCCCATCACCGATATCGACCATGCAAACGCTCAGTTTGTCGGCATTCGGGTGTGGCTCTCGGCTAAGTACTTGGCCAACAACCACCCCCGCAGCCCATTGGCGACGATCTTCGATCGACTCTACCTCAAACCCAGCTAAAGTAAGAACTTCGGCTAAGGCTGCTGGTTCGATCGAAACTTTAACTAACTCGTTTAACCAATTCAGAGAGATATACATTTACTTTAAATAACTGAAAAATATACACAACAGCAGTTCTAACCCAACATCTTCGCCCAAGATGATTGTTGGTGTAATTATATCTAAATCTTTCAGTCATCCTCCACTGAGATGATTAATTAATTAATGGCTAAAGTGGTATTTATCACCAAATTACCGTTGATTATTTGAGTTAGTTATTTTAGTAAATGTTCAAAACATCAAAAAGCAGTGAGATCCAACGGTATGGCATAATATCTATGCTGATGTCCCAAGTCGAACTGTTACCTGTCCCCCCTCCTGCACACTTGAACTGGTGAGGCTCAATGAGCTACTGCGTAAATCCAGATTGTACTCAACCGAAAAATTTATCTGATGCCTTCCTGTGTCAATCCTGCGGTTCAAGACTGTTGGTGCGCAACCGCTACCGAGTTACCAAATCTTTGGGACAGGGTGGTTTTGGAGCCACTTTTGTGGCGGTGGATATGTCCCTGCCCGGCGAGCCAGTCTGTGTTCTCAAGCAACTGCGACCCAGCAACAACCATGAGAAGTTTCTCAAAATGGCCAGAGAGCTATTTGAACGGGAAGCTAGAACCCTGGGTAAAATTGGCAATCATCCCCAAATCCCTCGTCTCCTAGACTATTTTGAAGATCGCCAAAGTTTTTATTTAGTACAAGACTTTGTTAGTGGTATCACTCTTCATCAAGAAATTCGCAAAGAGGGCTTGTTTAGTGAAGCGAAAATTCAAAAATTTCTGATCGAAATTCTGCCAATTATTCAGTACGTTCATAGTAAGGAAATCATCCACCGCGATATTAAGCCTGCCAATATTATCCGGCGCGACCAAGACAACAAGCTTGTTTTGATTGACTTCGGGGCTGTTAAAAACGAAGTCAGTAAGCTAGCCGACCAAGAAGAAGTTGGTAGCGGGAATACGGCCTTTACTCAATTTGCTGTCGGCACCTCGGGCTATGCTCCACCCGAACAACTGGTCATGAGACCAGTTTTTGCCAGTGATATTTACTCGCTGGGGATTACTTGCATTTATCTGATGACTGGTAAGTCACCTAAAGACATCGAAAATCACCCCAGCACGGGTGAGATGATGTGGCAAAAATATGTCCAGTTGGGTCCAACACTGCAGCCGATCGTCAGTAAAATGCTGGAGTCGTCTGTTAAACATCGCTATCAATCAGCCGAACAAGTGTTGCGCGCCTTAGAACTAGCGGAACAGCCCTTTACGAAGTCGGGTATGGTAACTAACACACTCGGTACTCCAACTAATTCCATTGCTGATCGTACGATCGATCGCTCCTCAACTCCTTCACCACCCCCAGCACCTCCTAACCCTGGAGCTTCGCCCGTCCAAAAGCTGGCTAAGACCATTCGGGAAAATCGTGATCGAGCAGGCAGCCCCAATAGTGTTCATCCGCAAAATCCATCAGTAGTAGCGGTCGATAATGCTGATAAATCGCCAATGGTAGCTAGTCGAAAACGAGAAATCACCAAGATGGATGCCAATGCTTTGTTGAAAGCATATCAGCGTGGACAAAGAACTTTCAACGATTTAGACATTAGTGGATCTAATTTACCGAAAGCCAATTTACCTGGTGTAACTTGGGACAATACTAATTGTAGTGGTGGGAATCTGCAAAATGCTAATTTAGGTGCTGGCAAATTCACCAAAACCAACTTCACTAGAGCCTGTTTACGAGGAGCTAATCTCAGCAAAAGTGTCATGGACTATGCCAACCTCCAAGATGCAGATTTGCGTGGTGCCGACTTGAGTGAATCTCAATTGAGCAAAGCCAACTTGCAAGGCACCAATTTGTGTGGTGCTAACTTGCGGGGGGTCAAAATGAGTGAGTCTCAGTTGGGGATGGCTAAAACCAACTTCTTGACAGTTTTTCCTAATGGTAAGCGGGGTGGTTTTTGGTAAAAAGACCAAAATTACCATCCTAAATTACAAAATAAGTCTTATGATATCTATCTTGAATGCTGGCACCGCTCAGCAGACCTCTCAATTTAGGTAGTGGCACAGCGTGAAAATATTAGTCATCGGTAATGGCGGCAGAGAACATACGATCGCCTGGAAACTCCTCCAGTCTTCTCAAGTTACTCAAGTGCTATGTGTGCCTGGTAATGCCGGGACAGCACAGCTGGATCGCTGTCAGAATGTTGTGTTATTGATCGATGATTTTGCGGCCATTACCCAGTTGGTAAAAACAGAAAAAATCGACCTGGTGGTGGTGGGTCCAGAATTACCCCTGGCTAAAGGAATTGTCGATTATCTGCAAGCGCAACAGATTCCGGTGTTTGGTCCGCCCCAAGCTGGTGCCCGTATTGAATCGAGCAAGTCTTGGGCCAAGGAAATGATGCTGAAGGCCGGAGTGCCTACGGCTAAGTCTGCCACCTTTACCGAGGCCGCAGCAGCTCAAGCCTATATCCAGCAGCAAGGAGCACCCATCGTAGTGAAGGCCGATGGCTTAGCAGCGGGCAAAGGAGTAGTTGTAGCTCATACCACTACAGAAGCTATCCAGGCGATCGATCAGCTATTTAGTCAAGGCTTTGACCTGGTAGTGGTGGAAGAATTTTTGCTGGGTCAAGAACTATCGGTGCTGGCGATTACTGATGGCGTTACAATTACGTCCCTGTTACCAGCCCAAGATCATAAACGGATTGGTGATGGTGATACTGGAGCGAATACTGGTGGGATGGGGGCTTATGCTCCAGCTCCGATCGGCACACCGGAATTAATGCAGCGGGTTCAGAACGATGTATTAGAACCAATGCTGCGCATTTTTCAGCAAGCAAGCATTGACTATCGCGGGATTCTGTACGCTGGTTTGATGATTACCCCGGCTGGCGAGATCCAGGTGTTGGAGTTTAACTGTCGGTTTGGTGATCCGGAAACTCAAGCAATTTTGCCGCTGCTGGCCACGCCCTTGGTAGATCTGATGACAGCTTGCGTCGAGCAGCGCTTGGCTGATTTGCTGCCGATCGAATGGTCTAAGGCGGTGGCGACTTGTGTGGTGATGGCAGCTGGCGGCTACCCGGGGGACTATCAAAAGGGACAACCGATATCGATCGGATCGCCAACGGCTGATGCCACTATTTTTCAGGCGGGGACTACTTTACAAGATGGTCAATTGGTGACGGATGGCGGTCGGGTGTTGGGAGTGACGGCGCTGGGGGCTAATTTTCAGGAGTCGATCGATCGGGCTTATGAGGCGGTGGGCACGGTGCAGTTTGAGGGAATGTATTATCGGCGAGATATTGGTCAACGG
>JAGVCD010000333.1 GCA_020059425.1 Chamaesiphon sp.
CTTATGCACCAATATCAACTAGTGAATTTTCTAGCAGATTGGCAATCGGTAGCCAGCTAAGCTGCTAAAATGGCTGAGGTTACCATCTAAGAAATTTGCTGTGAGTAATCCCGAGCCATCTTCCCCTGATTTAACACCAGAGAACGTTGCCGAGCCGAGCAATAAGCAGCGGTTTGATCTAGCCCGCGCCAGCCTCAACAACAGCTTATCTCGCTATCAAGACCAGCCAGCGGGAGATTTGCAAGCCGAATTAAAGATTTTACAGAATACCTTAGAAAAGCTGGATCAAGGAATTTATTGCATCGCTGCTTTTGGTTTGGTGAGTAGAGGAAAATCTGCAGTACTCAACGCCTTAATGGGCGAGAAGATTTTAGAGATTGGACCACTGAATGGAGTTACGAAATTTCCCCGGTCGGTACGTTGGCAACCCCAACCCCACATCCAAATCGATTTAATTGATACCCCCGGCCTAGATGAAATTGATGGCGAAAGTCGCGCTCAGATGGCTCAACAAATCGCTGCTCAAGCGGACTTGATTTTATTTATTATCGCTGGCGATATTACCAAACTTGAATATCAAGTTTTGTGCGAACTGCGGGCTGCTCATAAACCTCTAATTCTAGTTTTCAATAAGTCTGATCTCTATCCAGAACAAGCACGTCAAACTATTTATCAACAGTTGCAGAGCTTGAGTGCTGACCTAGAACAGCAAAATAGTGAAATGCTCCACCGACTACTTTCAGCGGATGAAGTAGTCATGGTCGCTGCCGACCCAGCACCATTACAGATCCGGACAGAATATGCCGATGGTTCTAGTAAAAATGAATGGGAGCAACCAACGCCCAATATTGAGCCCCTCCAGCAAAAAATTCTCAATTTGTTAGAGAAAGAAGGTTCGTCACTAATTGCTATTAATGCACTGGTACAGGCACGCTCTTCTGAATACAATTTGGCGGCTGCCACTCTCGATCTGATGTCAGATGAGGCTAGTAAGCTGGTCTGGCGCTTCGCTCAGTATAAAGCCCTAGCCGTAACCCTAAATCCGATCGTCTTTTTTGATGTGTTAGGCGGCATATTTGTTGATTTGGTGATGGTGCGATCGCTTGCCAAACTTTATAATTTACCGATCACTACCTACGAAACCAGCAAGCTGTTTAAGGGCGTATTATTCAGCGGCGGCAGTCTGCTTTTAGTAGAAATATTCACAGCTCTCATTTTAGGAATTGGCAAGAGCGATCATCTCTTGCAGCTTGGGGGTCTCAACTGGGTAGACATTCCTGGTTATATGCTGGGAGGTATCATGCAGGGATCGATCGCTGGCTATGGAGCCTACGCCGTGGGCAAAGCCGCCAAAACATACTTATCGCAGGGCAATACCTGGGGCAAGTTGGGAGCCAATACCGTTATGCGCGAAATTCTGCAAAATATTGATAGTAAAACGATTATGGCCAGACTACGTGAAGAACTCATCACCCCGCCGCCAACAGCCACTACCAGTCCCGCCAGCACCCCAGTGGTGACAGCGGCGGTAGAAGCTCCACCCCCGTCAGTAAAAACAACTAACGCTTAATCCTTCTTGTTGGCGTGGTAGGCATTCGGGGTAATTCCACTGTAAAGATACTGCCACTCCCCACCTCACTGCAGACCGTCAACCGACCCTGATGCAGTTTGATAATTGACCTAGCGATTGCCAAACCTAATCCTGAACCACCTTGCTGACGCGATCGGTCGTTTTGTACCCGATAAAACCTGTCAAAAATCTTCATCTGTACATTGGCTGGAATACCAATCCCAGTATCTTGCACCTGGACGATCGCTGACCGGTGCTGCTGACGGAGAACTACCACCACTCGCCCATGAGCAGGAGTGTATTTGATGGCATTGATAATTAAATTAGTCATCAATCTATATAGTTGCTCACTATTCCCCCACACCAACAGGGGCTGATTAACCTCAATCACAGTGCTGAATTGGATTTGAGCTGACAGAGCTGTGGTAGCTAATTCTTCGTCTAGATCCATCACAATATTATTTAAGTTGCAAACCTCCCAGCCCTGCCGCAGCCTTTCATTTCTGTCCCCATGCGTACGAGAGTCTATTCTCGATAACAACAGCAAATCAGTTACCAACTGCGTGAGGCGAGTATTTTGGCGTTGAATAATCGCGAGTACTTCTTGGATTTGTGGTGACTGCGGAGTAAGCAAAGCCGATTCTACCGTTGCTTGAGTAGCTGCCAATGGAGTCCGTAATTCATGGGCAGCATCGGCAGTAAATTGCTGAACATGTTGATAAGAATGGTAAACTGGCTTCATGGCTTTGCCTGCCACTAGCCAACTGGCTACCAATACAATTAACCAACTGAAAGTCAGAACTACAAACAAAAACCAGGATAGCTTCCACAAAGCCAATTCTGGATCGTGGAGATTTTGGTCTCCGGCGAAAAGATAGGCCACAATCAGGTAAATTAGCATCCCGACAGCACTCAAAATAACAGCCATCATTCCCGCGTAGGAAAGAGCTAAGCGCCACTGGGTGAGGCTAAATAAGCGGCTTTTTTGCATATTTATGAGGTGACAATGAGACGATAACCAACACCACGGACTGTCTCGATTGAATTGTGACAGTCTAAATCAGCTAATTTTTTGCGCAGCAGCCGCATTTGAGCCGCCACCACATTACTAAAACTATCCGATCCCAATGTCCACAGTTGCGACCTAATTTGCTCAGTAGTCAAAACCTGATTGGGATGACGCATCAGATATTCCAGCAGTTGCAATTCTTTGGTGGTCAAAAAGATCATCTTACCGATAGCGCTAGTACAGGTCACCATCCGAGTATTGTAATCTAGGAGTATTTCTCCCGCTTGCAGTTGGGGTGTTTGTAATTGTTGCGGTCGGCGTTGCAGAGCACGGAGTCTAGCCAGCAGCTCAGCCATCCCAAAAGGTTTTACTAAATAATCATCAGCCCCAGCATCCAAACCCATTACCTTGTCTTCCATGCTATCCCGAGC
>JAGVCD010000395.1 GCA_020059425.1 Chamaesiphon sp.
TTGGATAGTTTTCTCACGATCGAATTCCTAAAGCAGAGGTTTAGTTGTAATTGAGGGCAAAGATGAAGGTGCTAGATTATTTAGCGGCAGCAGGCGGTGGGACGGCTGCAGCGGCTGCTTCCTCTGCCGTCAGAGGAATTACGGCCTGTAGTTTAAACTTAGTCTTGATTTTGGGAGTCGATGATATGACACCACCACTTAAGTTATTCGTATTAGCTAGCATCAAATCCGCTTGAAAATCTTTCAAAATCAGTAATTGGTCTAGTCTTTCTACTGTGCGCAAAATCGACTGCATCTGCTCAAAGCTACCATCCACCTCAACATCGGTGGATTTGCGGCGTAACTTACCATTCAAAGCCGAACCCAAAGAACCATCATTGATTACACCAGTAGCAGCAGCGTCAGGATTGAACTTTTGTAGTTCACCCTGTCTGGTATTAATCAGTTTGTTTAGATCCAATAACAAAGTATCTAGTTTTTGATCATTCGCAAACAAAGCCAATACCGCTTGGTTCTGAACCTTAGCCTTTTCTAGTTTGACTTTAGCTTCCGCAATTTTCTTGGCATTATCTTGCCGTTCTTGAATTTGCTGTTGCAAACTACTAAGCTTCATCTGTAGTTCTTGGTTAGCCTGTTGTTGGGGCATCAAATTGGTGTATCCAAAATAGCCAGCTCCGGCAAAACCGATCACGGCTAATACTCCACCCAGCAACATCGGCGACAAATCAATCCCAAAGATCGAGGGGTAAGTTGGTGCCTGATCTAGATAAGTGGAATTATCTAGTTGAGAACTGGTCATCAAATCTTCGCTGTATGTCATGGCTTCATCACCTGCTGTTGCTGTAAACTTTTGAGCCTAGTAACCAGTCCGATCGCTCCTTTTTGCTCTAATTCTCGCAACAGTTCTGGTGCTGCTACCTGCTTGAGGGAGGTTTGGATTTCGTACTTAACGGCTTTGATCGGAATAATAGTGGTAGTAGAACCAGTGCCAGTAATGTTGGCACCCTCCTGCACCAGGTTGGCCGTAACTAGTTGAATGTCATTAGGATTAAGAAAAGCTGATTTTTTCAAGGTCAACATAAAGCTATTGACATCGTTGAAAGACTGGGCAATACCCGTGACTTTGATTTTAGTAATCGGCGCATCTAAAACACTACTAGTAGTGGCGACTGCTGTAGCCCCTGGAGTAGTCGCAGCCGGACTGGGTGCTCCGGTCGCTGCTGGGGTAGGTGCAGCACTAGGACTAGCCCCGGGGTCTGCTGGGGGAGCACCGGCTTTCGCCAAAATACTACCATCACGCCCAGCTGGTAAGGCTGTGCCTTTGGCGGGGGCTACAGGCGGAGGAGGTGGGGCAATTTGTCCGATCGTCTGAATTTGCACACCCTGGGGAATACTTTCCCGAAAATCTTGCAAAATCGCCGACCACGGGCGGACGGAGTTAAACACTCCGGCTAAAGCCTGAGACTCTCCCTCAATCCGACTGACTTGTCCAGTGAGACCAGCTAATTCGGTTTCTTGGGTTTTGAGTTTGCCTAGTTGTTGATCGAGTTCAGCTTGTTTGGCTTGTAAAGTCTTAGCTTGCTGATCGAGGAAGAGCCAACCACCGGCGGTAGCTAAGATAGCCGTTATTCCAATCCCCAATCCAATATACATAGGGGTTTTGGAGTAGCTAACCTGGTTGTTACTAGCAAAACCAGTACCATCAGATTTAGCTGTATGACCTTGATACTCTGGCCGATCTTTGAGAAAATTAATGTCAATGTTATACATGTTTTACTGCGCCTCCCGCATACCTAAGCCCAGAGCAATTCCCAAACCTGGTCTTTGCATCAAGGGAATATCCAAGTTGGTGTCAATGCCCAAAGATGAAATGGGATCAATTTGCGTGGTGGGAACACCCAATCTTTGGGTGAAGAATAGATCTAGTTGACCTAAGCCACCACCTGGGCCAGCCAAGAGCAGTTGCTCGATGTGTAAATGACTACTGTGGTTCATATAGAAATCGATCGATCGCCGAATTTCATCCGCCAGATCAGCTAAAACTCTCATCAAGGCTTGAATACCAGGACTGATTGTTTGCTCACTCATCGTCATGGTGCCGAGACTACTCACGGGGATGTCGGGAATGGTGAGATTTTGTAAAATATCGGAACTGCGTTCAGTGGGCATATTCATGCCGCTACCGAGGGCTTCTTGTAATTGTTGAGTGCCGATCGATACCGTCCGGTTAAAGTGTGGCACCCCATTGACGATAATCGCAATTTCGGTGCTATCAAACTCAATGTCAATCAGCACCACTGCTTCTTGTGGCCCAAATTGACGCAATTGTTCTTTAATGGTGCGGAGCAAAGAAAAGCTGTTAATTTCTAAAGTCTTAACGCTCAATCCCGCCAATCTAAATGTTTCAATATAGCTATCTGTGACCTCGCGCCGAGTCGCGGCCAGCAGCACCTGCATTTTTTCTAGACCATCTTCATCAGTGATGATATCTAGTTTTTGATAATCAATATCTACTTCTTCGCGGGGATAGGGCAAATACAAAGCTGCTTCATGATTTAAGATCATATCTTGCAGCTCCAAGTCGCTCAACTCCGCTGGCATCGGAATTAATCTGGTAACTGCTTCTCTCATGGGCACAGCAGTACAGACGTGTTTGGCCTTGATTTTATGATCTGCTAAAGTGGCAGAAATTAAATCCGCTAGCTCTGACGGGTTAACAATTCTTCCTTCTTCAAAGACTCCTGCGGGTACTTCAGTAGAACAAAGGTTCATCAGTTTGACTTCAGCACCCTGTTTTTTAAGTTGCACCACATTGATCCTTTCCGGTCCTAGTTCAATAGCCACGCCTTGGCTACTTCTGGGAATTAGATCTTTTAGACGATTTAACATAAGCTTAATTTGCGCATACCTGGAAAATTCACAAGCGGTGTATCAGTTAGCTGTTATGACTCTGATGAACGATCTGGACTGGCAAGACCAAGTTAGTTCTCCGGGAAAGGAGATAACTTAAGTTCATGAGATAGCCTCTCCCCTTAACTTACCCAGAAAATACCAA
>JAGVCD010000179.1 GCA_020059425.1 Chamaesiphon sp.
ACAGCTTTCTCGATTTTCTGCTGCACATATTCACGGATTGCATCAGTAAGCTCGATATTTTTACCCTGGAGGACTAACTTCATGTATGAATCTCCTAAACTTAAGGATGAAATTGCAGTCTGGACCTGCAACTTCGATGAGAACTTAACTATAGGTTAACACTTTATGAGCAATGGTCAATATACTGAAAAGGTTGTCGCTACCTGCAATTCATCAAACAACATATGTCTTAATTTTCTGTAATAGATTACTCACTTTGAGTAACTTTTTACAACCTCAGCTACCAGGTCTCTTTTAAGATAGCCAATCACTTAAATAAAGTAACGACCATGGATTATGGATATATCTAAATCGATCGAACATGCTGTTAGTTCCTACTTTAATCACTGGTTCCAAGAGCATCAGCTAATCTGGTGGCTAGTTAGTCATCCGGGATGGAGTTTGTTTATCTTGTTTTTATCGATCGCTTTATTCGTTGGCCTCTTGGGTGCGATCGGACGGGGCATGGAGCAATTTTGGATCGGGTTACTGAGAAGCCCCTTGCGGATAATACAGCCCACTATGATTTGGCTGGGGCAGAGACTGACCAGGCAACAATCGCATATTTCGTGGTCAGTCCCAGATCCACAAATTAATGTGTTGGTCAGCCGACTATGCCAGATTCAACAGGAGCAAGATAAGCTAATGCAAGAGTTGCTGAAAATAGTGAAGGCTGAATCATGACTGCATCCGATCCAACAACGGTGGCCATTCAAGAACTAGTGGATATCGTGGCTAAATTGCGATCGCCAGAGGGTGGCTGTCCTTGGGATTTGGCTCAAACCCCAGAAAGTTTGACTCCTTATATTGTGGAAGAAGCCTACGAAACAGTCCATGCGATTCGGACTGGTCAGCCGGAATTGATCGTCGAAGAATTGGGTGATTTACTCTTGCAAGTAGTTTTGCAAGCCCAGATTGCCAGTGAGGCTGGTCACTTTAGCTTGGCCGAAGTCGCTGCCGGAATTAGCCAGAAACTTGTTCGTCGTCATCCCCATGTTTTTGGCGATGTCACAGCGACTAGTATCGAAGAAGTGAAAAATAATTGGGATGAGATTAAAGCTGCCGAGAAACCAGTAGACCGAGAGTTACCCAGCTTCAAGATTCGGAAATACGCAGAAACCTTGCCGCCGTTGCTAGCTGCCATGAAAGTATCCCAAGCTGCGACTAAGTTTGGCTTCGAATGGGAAAATGTCGAGGATGTCTGGGCAAAATTTGAAGAGGAACTAAGCGAACTACGAGAAGCCGTAGCCACCGATGACCAAGAACATCAAGAATCTGAGTTAGGTGACCTGCTCTTTACGGTGGTTAATTTGGCTCGTTGGTACCAATTAGATCCTGATCGCGGACTGCAGGGCACGATCGATCGGTTTAGTCAGCGGTTGCAAAAAATGGAAGCAGTGACCGATCGACCACTGGCAGAATATTCATTAGCGGAACTGGAAACTTTATGGCAAGAGGCCAAGCAAAAACTGCGCTCCGGTCAATAACTGGGCAGCAATCTGGGTATCCAGATGATGAACGATCGGCAGACTATCGATGACGATCGCACTGCAGAGCAGCATCATATAAAGAATCGAAAACTTAAACAAAGACTTAGCCACGCCCTTATCGATCGGATTGGCCAATAAATCCCGCACTTTTTGAATCAGCATGATCCCCAAAACCAGCGCCGTGATCCCATAGATAGCTCCAGAAGCGCCCAGGGGATAGACCAATAAACCCGTGGTCGGAACTAGTAAAAGTGTATACCACCAGATCTGTTCAGCAGTTTTGACTTCACCGACAATCACCGGCAGCATCGGTACCCCAACCTTGGCATAATCATCCTTCAACATCAGCGCCAGAGACCAAAAATGGGGCGGAGTCCAGATGAAGACGATCGCGAATAGTAACCAAGCCGTCCAGCTGACTTCGCCAGTCACCGCCGCCCAACCGACCAAAGCTGGGATCGCCCCAGCCGCACCACCAATTACAATATTTTGACTAGTATGACGCTTCAGGAAATGGGTATAAACTACCACATAGAAACCGATGCCGACCATTGTCCACAATGCTGCGGCTAAAGTAGCGTAGGTAACCAGCAGCAGAAAAGACATGGTGGCTAGCACAAAAGCAAAAATCAGTGCATGATTGGGCTCCACCCGTGCGGAGGGAATGGGGCGGTGACGAGTCCGTTCCATGGCATAGTCAATATCACCATCGTAGACACAGTTCAAGGTTTGAGCAGCAGCGGCGGCTAGAGTACCACCCAGATTGGTAACCAATAGCAAGAAGGGATCAATTCGGCCATCCGAGGCTAGCCACATCGCCGCAGAAGTGGTAATTAGCAACAGTGGGATAATGCGCGGCTTGGTCAGTTGATAATAGCTCCGAACGACTTCTGGCCAAGTTTGAGAATTAGATAGTGTTTCTTGCATGATGTTTTGATCTGGTGAAACCGAATAGGGGTCGATATTTTAGGATCTGGAAAATCCTGGTAGCTGAGATTTGGCGGCTAGACCTACGAATAAGACTAAGCTGCCGAGCAGTAGCGAGCCGATCGCCTGATGACCAACGGTCAAGGGCGCGGCCTGGAGGTGGAAATGAAAAGTGGCTAAACCCAGACCGATCTGCAAAACCAGCAAACCACCTACTGACCATCCTAGCCACTTTAATAAAGGATCGCTGACCGGACTGCGCCAGAGCAAAAACAAGAAAACCAAAATACTGACAGTGGCGGGAATAACGCCGAGCAAATGGCTGTTCATCACAGTGCAGAGCTGGTTGTTGTTGAAACATTGATGCAGCGCCCACCGCGAACCTACCACTGCTCCCAAAAGGCTCTGCAGATAAATAGCGATCGCCGCTACCATCCCTGCGCCGAGGATCGATCGACTAACTGGCACAATTTTGACTGGCCATAGTCCCACGTAGATTATCAACAAACTGGTGAAGAATAACAGAGCAGTACCTAAATGGGCGGTAACAATGTCGAAGCGTAACAGCTCCGTCACCGTGAAACCGCCCAACAGCGCCTGGGTAAAAATCAGGATCAAGGAAATACTGGAGGCGATCGGCAGCCATGCTGGCAAGTCTTTGCGCCACTGCCAAGACCGGACGTTCAGCCATAAAGTACTAAATCCAATCACTCCTGCATCCAGGCGATGGAACCATTCTAAGAACACTTGCAAGTTCATCTGCTGAAGAGGAACCACTTGGCCATAGCATAGTGGCCAATCCGGACAAGCTAGTCCCGCATTCATCACCCTAGTGGCACTACCGACAGCCATCAGTAGCCAGGTAGCCAAGGCAATTTTCCATATCAGGCGCTGAATTTGATCGGCTGGTCGTTGGCGATCGACTAAAACTGCGCCGACAACTTGGCGCAAGCTGCTGAAAGTAGAGTCCGACATAAGTTGATAAATCTTCTCCGGTAATCAATTCTAAGATCACCAACTTGTAAAACCGCTAAACGGTTTTTCTTTTGATAAGGCTTATTCCTTAAGCTAGCACCAACTCCCATCGTGAGCACAAAAATACAAATCTATTCTTAACAATTCGCAGCTGTTACATAAATTATTTGCTGCTGAGAGCATCTGATGACTA
>JAGVCD010000001.1 GCA_020059425.1 Chamaesiphon sp.
CGAGGGTGCTGGTTTTTGGACTGGGGGCAGGGTTAGGATCACCGAAATTTTGGCGTCGGGGTCGATCGGCTTGATTTTCCGCTCTAAGCACGCCATACACAAGTCTGTGAAGTTGATGCGGATTTTGGCTCTATTGACGCTACAGACATGACAGCGCGTCTCTGGATCGTTCTTTTGGGTCATGGTATGAGCGTGGGAATCAAGCGATCGAGTTAGTTCGATCGCTTCTGGTAGATGCTGAGTGGGCGATGGCTACGCAACGTGAAGTTCTAGCGGCTCTAGCTGTACGTCGTCAGACCATCGATCGTCTACGTCGGTGAAAAGTTCGGTGGATAATTTCGCGGCTGCCATCTCTTGAATTACCTGTAAGGTGGCAATGCAATCGCCCATCGCGGAGTGGTCGCCGCCTGGTAATTTCTGCCAGCGATACGATCCGCGATATTGGTTCCACTCACCGATAAATTGGCTGTACCACTCCATCACGCAAAATCCCTTGATGTGGGTAAGTTCCCGATCGAAATGCTTCCAACTTGTAAGCAATGCTTTGTGGTCGAACTCAAAGTTATAAATTAGTAGCCTTCTCTCGTACAATATTTTTTCCAACCAATAGGCGATGACTCCCAGACGAGGATATCGAGCCATCTTTTCGGGGGTTAATCCGTGAACTGCGATTGCGCCTGGATTTATTTGGGTTTTAGGATTGAAGCGCTGGTTGACTATTGCCCGCTCTTCGAGATCCATTATTGCCAGTTCGATAATCTCTGGTTCGTTGAGTCCGGTTGTCTCGGTGTCTAAGATGTAATAGTCGTCAGGGCTGCTAAGTACGCGGCGCGCCCATAGTATTGCGTCGTCGCGGTCTTTTTTGTGGTCGTTCATAATTCTCGCGATCTTTGCTGATTGGGTGGTAGGTTTTGGGTTTAATTCCGTCCAGTGGGTTGCCAACTCATCGGAAGGCTCCGAGCTTTTCCTGGGGGGATTTTGTGTGGGTTCAGCTCCTGAAACTAGGAGATCGATCCGCTTGTCCGGCATTCGCGCTGGGGGCGGCGTGCGATCTCCTAGTTAGTGCTGATTATTTGCCATCAGCCTCGAAAATAGAGTTACCACACCGCTATTTACGAGACTTGGGCTGCGACTGTTGACCCTCACTAATATCTTTGTTAGTATACTAATAGATATGTTAGTGAGAGTCAATCCCGTAGCTCAAGAAATTTGAGCTATGGAGACAAGAAAGACCTTGAGAGACTTAGTAATAGAATCTGGACTTACTCATGAGCAAATAGCGAAAGCTCTTGGAGTAGAACAGCCTCGAATATCCGCATTGATAAAGGCTCCCGACATGAAAATTAGTACTGCTGTGAAATTGTCTAAGGTTCTAGGCGTTAGCCTTAGAAGTATTGCTGCGTCTCTAAACATTGATGTAGCAGGCATCCCAGATGACTCCATTGAGGATTCCGACAACAACTAAGCATCGATGACTAACCACCAACCAACTACCAGCCAAGCCACCCATGTATTGCTCACAGCCAAAACTAATGACCTGCGACACGTTCTATATATCTCGATTTAATACTTTTTGGAGATTAATGAAATGTCGCACCCTTGCCCGATCTCCGTATCCGTAGCCTCGCACTGTTACTCCAACCCGAATATTCACTAAGCGACTCTGGCAGTCGCTTTTTTTGTGGCTGATGGCAAAAAGTGATCTAAAAGTATGTTCGGTCGAAAAAATGTCCCGATCTGTTGCTGGAGAGATGGAAATAAAAGGAGAAGTTTCAATCAAACACAATGCACAGAGCTATTGCCCTAACATCCCTTGCTGGAGCTGTTTTCTGTAGTTATCAGATCACATGCCCGCAACTTGACCCCGCCGTTTATGAGATTGAATTTACTGGAAAAACTGGAACTAAATTCACTGGACACTATCAATGGACAGATCCCACTGGAGCAAAGTCTATGCGTATTGAAAAGGTTGAAGGTGTCCTTCCACATAAAGTAGCTTTCAGTCCTCCAGGGGGATCTCACGTTAGCGCGTATGCTTTCCCATCTACGTTAGAGAATGGAGCTGTAACTACAGTTATTAGCAGGGATGGGGTCGAATGTACCGAGCCACTCCTTCAAGGATCTGGAATCATGAATATTGTTCAATGTCCGCTTTAGCTAAGAAAGAGCGTTTCCCTAGACTTAATTAAGTGATTCACACCCACAAATCACTATTATATAGAGTGTCCCAATCAGCCGATCCTCTAACCCCGCATGTTCTCCAAACTTCTCACCGCCCTCTCGGACGGACTAATTGCCGCCGGACAATCCCTCAAACGGCAAACACAAGCAGAACCAATCCAATACTTCCCACCCAAACCAGTCGGAGAAATTCGACCTAGAAAGCACAGTGGCAAAATCTCCTTCTTCTGGATTTATACCGACGCAAACGGCGATCGTAAAGCCAAATACCTAGCCAGAAGCATAGAGAAAGCCGAACAACGCAGAGAAGAGTTGTCCGGCATTCTAACCCAGGACTGGCGATCTTAAATTACCATCGCATTCCCGCATAGAGAGCGCAGTCATAGCAAGGCGTGTAACCTTCCAGCTCGGCTAGTATTCCACGATACCAACCATGACAGGATTGAATTCTAGAAGAGTAAACCCACAGTCTAATCCAAAATAACACCCATTCAAATCTCATTCTTGAATTAACACAGTTAGCAATATCCGCTAGCTGTGTTTTTTTTGTTTCACTTATGAATTGTTGTGTTTCAAGTTGCATTCTTTACACTGAAAATAATATTTTATCCGCATCCTTACAATACCCAGGGCTAATCCTGGGAACTATAAGCCTGAAGTAAATATTTTCATAAGCTGTATGGCTAAACCAACAATTCAAGATGTTTTTGGTGCGGGTGCTACTCAAACCGCGACTACAATTACAATCCTTAAATCGGATTTACCAACTCTTACAGCCAGCGCCAGCAATGGAGGGGAACAGATGTTTATGGCGATGTTATTGAGAGCAGAACAGAATTTAACGGTGGCGGCGCGTAATACCGACTTGGATCGATCCATTGCGATCGAGAGAGGTTTCGACCAAGTGTTAAGCCGTACAGTCGGCACGGTGACTAACGAGTATTACCAAGGCGGACTCACTATCAGCGCCCAGAAAATCAACACTAACAGCGCGATCGACGCTGACGACTACTAATGCCTTGTGAATTGTGGCAAAGAGGCAGCGGGGAATCTGGTTCCGGGCCACTCAACTACGATCGACTTGCTGTCACCAACTGGAACCCTTCGCAACCGATACCCCCGGTTACCCTAGTTGGATACCTGGGTAACAACGGATATGGCCCGTACTATAGATATCAAAGTACCGTCAATCCGGGCTTGTTTACGGGCGGCTGGTACTCACCACCAGAACTGTATCTTAAGGGGTGCGGCCCGGCAGGCCCGTACGACTGTATTAACGGTGGATGCTTGCCCAAAACAACCTACAACACACCCGGAGTATTTGCCTCTCTAGCTGCTTGCCAGTCGGGTTGCGCTAAAAACTCCAACTGCAAAGGAGAGTGCGTGTCTGCTGATGAGCTAGCCGCCTTACAACAAGCAGCAGCCAATCTTAAAGCTAGGTACTGCAAATGAGTACGATCGGCAGTCTTACCAGTGCCTTAAATTCGATCGGCGCTTGCAGCCAGAACAATTGCTGCGACCAAATCGACGCGCTCAAAGGAGAGCTAACGCGCCAATCCCAACGGATTGCCGCACTAGAAGCTGGTGGTGGGACGGCTCAAACCGCCTTGCAAAAAGCTCGAGAAGCCCTCAACGCGATCGATCCGCTCAGGCAAGAAGCCGCAAGGGCGATAGGTTTAGGCGATAAAAACGCCGATGATATACTCTCTCTCGTTGGTGCTGTCGGCGCTGCTTTTGCCCTCGCAGAACAAGCTTCTAGAGTCGGATCTAATATCACTGGGGCGATCGCCGCGCTGGGTGTGGAAGTTGGGAAATCTCTAAACCAACAATCTGAGGAAACCAACCAAGCAGAGCAGATCGCACAAGAAGCCAACCGGAAAGCAGACGCAGCACTAGCGGCTGCTGGTGACGCGAAACGTACCGCGCAAGGTGCCGCCGGAATCGCCCAAAGCGCGAAAGAAATTGCTGAAAATGCACTGCAATGGGGGCGTGGCGCTTACGACCAAGCTATCGAAGCAACAAAAGGCGCTCAGGCTGCTGTCTACAGAGCCAATATCGCCACCAATATCGCCAATGCTGCCGGAGAGCTTGCCAGACGAGCGATCGGTACCGCAGCCGATGCAGGATTCAAGGCAGTTACCGCGCTATCTGAAGCTAAATATGCAGGTGATACGGCTAACCGAGCGGCAATTGGAGCTGCTGGGGCAAATTCTAAAGCCGATCGGGCTGCTGCTACTGCTGCTGGTGCTGTTAATTCTGCTAATGGCGCAAACTCTAAGGCCGATCGTGCGGCTGCTACTGCTGCCAGTGCTGTTAATTCTGCCAGTGGGGCTAACTCCACGGCTAATCGCGCGGCTGCTACTGCTGCCAGTGCTGCCAATGCTGCCAGCGGTGCGAACGCCACGGCTAATCGTGCCCTAAATTCCGCTTTAAGCCCTGCTAGAGCGGGTGCTAACGGCAGAGACGGTAAGGACGGTAAGGACGGCAAGGACGGCAAGGACGGCATCAACGGAACTGCAATTACCAACCTACCTGCGATTGTGTCGAGTCTCGAAGGCAAGATTAACGCAGTCGCTCAAATGGCGCGATCGATCGGACAAACCAGAGGTAACGAACAGGTGAATAGTGAAGACAGGGAAGCAATTATCGCAGCAATTCAAGGCGTGAAGGCTGATGTGTTTGCGATACCCGCCGCATTAGTGGCTTCTCAAGGATATCGAGCTGCGGTTACTTCAGCGGCCGCCGCCGGATCGTGTCAGAGTTCAAAGCCTGGGGGGTGCCCTGGTGGTAGTGCGGATAGATTTAATAACGTTGATAAATTATTGGCTGGCACTAATGTTGGAGTGAGTACTTTAAATAATATTGCTGTAAACAGCCTTGAAAAAACTTTAAACATTGTCAATACGAAATTAGGCGCTCAAATTACGGGCGGTTTAAGTGCTTGGTCAGCGTCGATCGCTAACGTTGTAAATAACAGCCAGATCTTCAATATCCTGACTTATATTTCCGTCCTCCACAATGCTTACTTTTTATCGAGTGGACTATCTCAAACCTTATTTAGTGCTGTCGGCAATATCTTAACCGGATTAGGTATTAAAGATTATTCCACCGATCCGGCTGGAACTGCGTTAGATGTGAATAAAGTTGTTGGGCAATTGACAGAAGGATTCTTCAAGACAGTAATCGGTGAAGAATCAGTTAATGGAATTAAGACGACATGGAAGAAGTACAGCAGAATCTATCAAGCTGCTGCCAATGTTCTTTCTTCGCTGCAATCAATATCGCACTCCATTTTAGGCGCAATGGAAGTCGTCGGAAGTCGCGTGGCAAAAATCGGGAACGCGCTACAGAAGTTTAGAACTGTAGGTGAGAAAGCCTATAGCTGGATGAATCCACAGGCATCTTTCCAAAATAGATTCTTTACAGGATTACAAGCAGCTCAAGAAACCTTATCAGGCATCGATCAAGTAGCTAGTGAAGTAGTTTCGATCCAAGAAAATATAGCACAATTCAACAAGCAGAAAGACGATCTAGTTAAGTCAGTTGGTGAAGATGACGCGGGTAAAAAAGCTGATGAACCGCCGGAAGCAGTCAAAGTCAAAGCAGCAGCAGAGACAGCTAAGGCTGACAGTAAATCCCCTGCTATTTCGGATTCAGACCAGATTAAACCCTAGTAACCTTTATGGCTTTACCTGAAAATTTCAGTCCTGCTGAACACCTGCAAGATGTTATCTTGAAAATCCAAAACAAGATTGTCAGAGCTGAATTCAATGATGTCGGCGACGAAAATTGGATACGTGATATTAGCACGCCTAGAGCCTCTTTGAGAACTGCCTGCACTCATGTAGAATCCGATTCTCTCTTGATGACTCAAATGAGAAACGAGTTATTCTATTTAATCCTGAGAAAGGCGAAAGATTTCCATCCCAATATTTACGGAATTCCGTCTCAAGACTTCCAGGAGATAATGAGATTCTGGCCGCAAGTGCAACTCTTTTTTGAGGAGAAATCTTCAGAAGTTGAGACAACTTACGATCCGCTCAGAAGTAGAATCAGCTTTAGATTAATCGGGCAAACCTTAGAGACTTTCAGCAAGGCTGACGCGGAAGTACTAGCTCAAAGAATTAAATTCTTGATGAATCCTGCTAGCGGGGCTTTCTTCTGGAAAAGGGGCAAGGAATTAGCTACTTACATAGACCAAACTAATGGTTTCTACTTTCAGCTTTATGTTTTTGATGAAACTAATGCTAAAAAGGTGATCGAGCAAGTTCTCGATATAGCACTAAAAACACCGGACTGGAAGCTGTTAAATATCTCCAAGAACGACGTAGAGACATCTACATACCCCACCAACCCGCCTACAAAGCAAATTATGGGTAAAGCGGTCAGACAGCCGAGAAAGCGTCCTGTTGGTATCGTCCGGTTTGTGTATGCGACTTGCCACATTTACGGCATGACTACCCCGTTGGTTCTGTACGATCCTGATTCCAGATACGCTAACGCCTTGCTTAGATGACTATTTGTAGTTAACGGAGAGTATCACGAAAAACAAAAATACACTAATTTTCACATCAACCCCTAGGGGGTTGCGGAAGCAAAATGTATACTCTGACAGGGATTGAGGGCACGTTAGAAGGACGAAAACAACACAACATTAAATCAATATTATGGCTGTCAGCGCACGTATCCGAAAACGCCAGTATGAAAACGCTTTGAAGCGTGAAGCATATCTTAATAAAGTAGACCGACCTGTAAAAGAGACTGTCGATAAACGTCCTCAAACAGCCGTAGTTTATCGCAGTTCTGTGTTGAAATCAGGTACGCCATTAGTATCTGCAATATTTGGTATCCAAGCTAGCGAACGCAGCTTAGCATTCTTTGGGGGGGAAGCTGCACTAGGGCTGCAACTTGCATCCACCTATGCAAACCCACTGATCTCTGCACCTCAATTTTTCATCCCTGCAAAAGTTAACGCTGGTGTTGGTTTGGCGGCTCCTACGGCAAAACGATCGGCTTGGGGTACTCGTGTGGTCAAGTCTAAGGCAGCTAGCTATAGCGCACCTATCTCGGGTACGGATAGTGATGTGTTATATGACGAATTGGACGCGAGAGCTACAACAATTCGGGCAGCAATCACTAATAAATTAGGCGATTTGTCTTACGCCCAATTCTATATCTCTCCCGAGATTGTCAACAACTACAAACAGTAGAAATTAATGAGTGAGATCGATAACCTTACATCCCTAACCGCTACGCCTATGATCATCACCAAACATATGGATGATGACGAGCTAGCCCATGAATTCGATCTAATGATGATCCGCTCTCAAGCCGCTGCCGATCTCATCCACGGTGAAATAACCATCGATGATTATCTCGATACTCTCGCAGAATGTGAGGTTGATGTCGATCACGCGCTGGAATGCTGGGGAGAAGGCGGATCGTTGATGGATTGATCTTGAGATAGGGTAAATATCGATCTCATTCAATTAATTTCTGAATCCCTAATTTAACCATGAGCAAACCGATTTTACAGCTCCAAAATTCTGCCAACTGGCAAGCAGTCTGGGATGGGGCTTTTACTTCGGTGAAATTAGCAGATGGTAGTTCGGAATTTATCCCGCCGATTGTAGTCCCAACCTTATTTGAAAGCAATATTATTTCGGTTTATTGCATATCCCAAACGGCAAAGCCTAGCTGGTCTATAGCTGGTAATGTTGCGAGAAAAATATCAACGGGAATACTTCCACCTGACGAGAATTTCGAGTCTACTATTGCAGACGTTCGGCTGCTGAGATTGAAACAATTTAATTTGTTTAGATTTCAGCGATTGACTGATTATTACAAACTGGAAATTAGACCTAAATATTGGATCGAAGATCTCAGTATCTATATTTTTGCCTATACGGGGATAGACACTGATACTGTTACCGAACAGCTTGGCAGAATTGAAGCTGCTGTAGATGCAATAAATCAATGAGTATTAATTGGCTTTATTCCCAACATATTGAAGGCATTATTGAATTCCCTCAATTATTCAGTTCGAGCGGGATATTGATATCAATATCAAACATCTCGCCTCCAAGCTGGCGAAAGATGGGAGTTCTGAGGATAGAGCAGCTAATCGAGAGCGAATTTTTTGAAGCGCAAATCTTATCTGTTAAGTATGGAAATAGTAAGATTCAAATTCCTTACTATCCTTACCGACTAACTTTTGAACCCGTCGAAAATCTCTTAGTATTGTATCCCAATATTTCAATAAAAATCGCAGAATACGACACAAATATGTTTATCAACAATCCCCCAGCCACCAGAGCAGCATTAGGAGAACCAATCTATTCAACTATTACGCCTGCACAAGCAAATGCGCCTACTCCAGTATTTCAAATAGTACCACCTAGAGACAGAGCTTCTGTGTTGATCGTCAACAAAACAAACCGATCTATGTATATCAAAGAGGGTGCCTCTACGACCGAATCACCGTTAGTCGCCGCGCCTCCTTTTACCGAAATTACGGCAAACGGTAGTTATACAGTCTTAGATTTTACGGGTGAGATTGTTGGCAGGATGGCAACTAATTACACTGCGACCACTAGGGTTTATGTAAAAGAAATGCCATATCTGTAATTAATTAAATTGTTCGATCGTCAATTTTCTCGCTAATAAATTTATCTAAAATGGACAGAAAAAAATGGGTTTCATTATTGGTTTATGTGGGTCTGCCTTGTATTGGTTTGGTCGTCGATCTGTTGAGGCCAGGTGCCCTAGATGCCCTTTGCCTCCCACTTCTAAGTCCAAATCGCCCAAACCTGCCTTCCGAAAACCAAATTATGTCAAGGGTAATACCTAAGACTTATTTAATTAGGCAGTTCGATCCAATGCCTAAGTGGGGGGATTACCCCGATCGTCAACGCCTGGGGGAGTTAGTTTGATGTCTAGTAGCAACATGGTTCGCATCGCGGGTCTGCCTGCTCCAGTTGACCTTGACGATCCTATCTATCCTGGTAGTAACTTTACTTGGAGAGAGGCAACTAAGGACGGTACCCGATTGCCAGTAAAGACTAATTTCAACGCCATCATCTTATCGGCCGCACAGATTACCGCCAACATTATCAAACTCGCTCGCGAGCTGGACAAACTGCGAGCCGAATTTGGGAATCGACCGATTACCGTCACTAGTTGGTATCGGCCACCAGGAATCAATGAAGCGGTCGGGGGAAGTACTGGTAGCTTTCATAAAACCGGATTAGGTGCAGACATTCAAGTCTGGGGCGTCAATCCGCGCACGGTACAGGCAAGATTAAAAACTAGATGGCCTGGAGGATTGGGGCTGAACTCCCAATATACTCACGTCGATCTCCGCCATCTACTTGGCTATGCCTCAGCAAATTGGAACTATGGGGGAGCCTAAATTAGCACTGTCAGAATGCGAGTTCTAATTAATTTTTCGGGGTGGTTTTAACACTAGTAGCTAAATTACTAGTGTTTTTTTTTGTAGTTATTCCCCTAATTCCCCCATTTATTTTTGTATTTCCCCAATACAAGAATACTATAGATCTTCTGGAACCCTTATATATTAATACTTCTATTTTTTTGGGGGAATTGGGGGAATTAGGGGAAATAGATATAGGAGATATAAAAGTGAAAAAAAAAAGATTATAGATTGAATACTGTTTTCAATGTGTTTTCATTTATTTCCGATCTAGTAGATCGCCTGAAAATAGAAAACCCGCTTAAATAGCGGGTTTTTGTAATCTCATTGTGAGGCTTAAGGCTATGAAGGTTATTTAATGACAAATTACTCTACCTGGACTGAAAATGAGTCTATGAAAGCCTTCTGAGGCTTTAAGATTGTCCGACGCCTCTTCAAGTATTTTCAATCTGACGTCAATCGCTTATTTTATGTGATGAGGTAGAGTAATTATTTTTCGATCTTATCTAGGTCGGATCGATTGCAATGCGGAGGGATCGAAATAGTGTCGCTCGATGATGTCTGCCGAATTATCAACCCATTTAGCGATAATTGCGATCGGCACACCCTTGGATATTTGATCGGTGATAAAAGTATCTCGACAAGAGTATGGGGTACTGTCTCTCCCTACTGCCTCGATCGCTGTTTTTTTCCATGCCTTCTGCGAGAAGTTGAGATAGTTGATTGGCAATAAATTAGGTGATGGGAATACTAATTGGCTATATTTTCGCGCTGGACTGAGAGATCGAAGCATTTGCTGTAATTCGTTGTTGCAGGGGAATGTTCTAACTCTGTTGGTTTTGCTGCGTTGGTTGCGATGCGCCTTGCCATTGATGTGGATTATCGATCGATCGAATTTAATTTCCGAGAAATCTTCTGATATTTGGGTGAATTCTAGTCCGATTGCTTCTGAGGGACGGCATCCAGTCAAAAACAGGAATCTCACCAGAGGTGCATAGAACGAGTAGTAACGGCTATCGGTGAAAGCGTTAAGGATAAGACTCACTTCTGCCGGGGAGAAAGCGTTAGGAGTCGTTTCTGTACGAACTAGCTGCATGTCTGTAGCCATATCCACAAAGGGATTGTTAGTGTTCGATACTAACCCGTGACGTGCGCCCCATTTGACTAAGGCCGCTAACTTACTAAGTACTAGGCGCGTCATATATGGAGTGGTCGTACGCCTTAGCCAGAGCTTGATGCTAATCGAGTCGTCGATTTGCTGGTGTGGACAATTGCGAATGTGATTCCCAATACCTACTCGCAAAAGCCTCATCGTTGCGGCTTTCCGATCGCCTTCTTTGTAATCACAATATTTATCCCACAACTCGCTAAGAGACAAACTTTGAGCTGGTTGTTTTGGTTGTTGCGATAAGTACTTTTGCAGCGTTGGATCGAATTTTCCATAGCGGCGATCGGCTTCCATTCTGTCGATCACCCCTGATGCCCAGAGTCTGTTAGGCCGCGTATCAGGTCGATAGAGAGATACACATTTCTGGTTTTTCCCGAATAATCCGCGCGGGAATTGCAAATATAGCCGCGATTTCCGCTCGATTAGTCCAATCGCATTGTGTGGTATTCGTGCCATTATTCGCGCGTTGGTGGAGATTTAGAAAGATCTTTTTTGTTGAGTCTGTCGATCGCTTCCTTATCAAACTTGTCGAAAATAATCTTCCATTTGAGCTTGTCGGTAGGCTTTTCAATCTTGGCAATAACGCCACTGTATCCAAACACTAGATAAATTAGTTCTCTCCATTCCTTAGCTAGAGATTGCCGCTCAAATCTAATCACCGTGGTACCAATTTTGCCAAAAATCAATGATTTATAAGTAATTACGCCTTTAGGGTTTGGGGATGGAGTTTGAAGGATTGGATCGGCGATAGAATCTAGAGCTGCTGTCGTGTTACTTTCTGGAGCGACTGGTAGATCTGTAGCACTCTCTTTGGATGGTAAGTTTACTTCTATAGAGGCACCTGTCGATTGTATTTCCCCCATTTCCCCCATTTCCCCCAGTTCTCCTAAAAATGGCTCTGGCAGTGGGTGAATCGTGGGGGAAATACCATTTTGTACTGGGGAATTAGTACAGTTTGCTTGTCCTATTTCCCCCATTTTGGTAAAAATCTCACCATTATTGTCGATCGTTTTTTCAGGGACGTTCGCCGCGATTCTGAGGTGTTGTATTACCTTCGCGCGTTTGATAGGTGGGATTTCGTACTGCTGGATGCCGTGAATCTTGGGTTGTTGAATGCATCCAAAACTCAAAATTTGAGCCTTGAACACTTTTTCACTCAGGGGTGCATCGCCTTTTTCTTTGCTCCATTGAGCATAGTGATGATGCAAGTCTCTGATGGGAGCTTTCCCACCTTCTGGGTAAAATTCCAGCAGGAATTCAAATGAGGGATTGTTAAACAAGAAGCGTTCGGTACTAGCTTCTTGAACTGCTTTAATATTGCCAGCCCATCGAATTGTTTTTTTAGCTTCGAGTAGTGAAATTGAGAACGCCCAATTAAATATCCCTGGTAGTTCTTGAGCTAATTTTTCGCCTAGTTCGTCGTCCGAGACTTCCGGCTTATTTTTGAAGGCCAGGGCAATAATCCGCCGATCGAGTCCTTGAGCGCCGGAGGTGGTGGAGATAAATTTGTTGTAGGCTCTAACTAGAAAGGTGTTGAGCGTGGTCGAGAAGCTATTTTTGTAAAGTAGTTTGACCTGGACGGGTTCATTCGTGATTGCGCGATTGAACTTGCCAGGATCGTCCAGGTGGCCGCTATCGTCGGGACAGATTGAGACGGGTTTGTCTAATAAATTGGCTAGAGCGTTGTCGTTGTTGAAAGTCTTAGTAGAGAACCACCCACAGTTGTGGATGCCGACGACCTGCTTGAGGACATCCAATACCGTACCTTTCCCGGTTCCTGGTTCCCCGTAGAGATCCCAACAGACCTCAAGATCGTATTTGGTTGATGGTTTGGGAGTTAAAGCCCACCGGAAAAATGCTTTGACCAGTGCGATCGCCTCAGCGTCATTACCAAGAGCTTGGTTTAAAAATTGCTCCCAAAGTGGGCATTGGGCGATCGGATCGTAGCCATATGGCAACAGGCAGGTCATGAAGTCATCGCGCTTAAATTGCGAGGTGAACTCGTTGGTGGTGAGATCCAGAACTCCATTAGCAAAGGCGATCTTAGTTTTGGGGTTCCACTCCTCGACCATCAGCTTGGCGCGCATGTGGTTGAGCAGATTGTTCTTGTCATTCCCCCCCTGGAGCGTCCAGCCATTGAACCGCATGAAGGTGTAGATATCTCGATCGATATTCGTCCCCGCGCCATCATCTTGCAGCCGCCAATGCGTACCCGTCCAATTATGCCAGCCAATACCAGGACGATAGCGCCAATGGTCTTTCAATACTGATTGCAGTAAATCGGCTTTAATTGGCAACATGGGATTAGAATTAATGCTGAGAACCTTCTTTCCCTTCTTATAAGTAAAGGCTGGTTGCGCCCACCATAAAAGCAGCTCGTAAGCTTCTTTGCCGTGGCGATATATGAGGTCGTCTACGCCATTTTTCTCGCCATCTAATTCAGTTGGCAAGATTACGATCCTTGGTTCGGCTCCCTTAGATTCTAACCATTCTGCCAGCTTTTTGAGTGCTTCTTTAACTTGCCATTTGTGGACGATATCACTATCGAAAGTAAGAAATACTTCCCGACCTTCCCAGATATTCTTATTATCAATAAAATCTAATTCCGGCAATGTCCTTGAATCTTCTAAGCCGCTTATCTCTTTTGCTCTGGCTTCTAAGTCTTCTAGTAAGTGTACTGGGATTTCTTCAACCTCAGAATTACGGCTAGTTTTGTCGGTGAAACCATGAACGCCTGTCAGTCCGATCGCTGCATAGCCATATTTACCTAATGTCGCCGCTTTAAATTCTCCTTCGGTAATATGTATCGGTATTTTCCTGAATCTTAAGGCTTTCTCCCATTGTTTATAAGTAGGGGCGAAATAGGGTCTACTACCTTCATTTTTTGGCGATAGATATTTAGGCTTTTCGTCTGCATCTGGATCGCCTTCCCAGTCAGGTCTAATTCTATAGTAAGGATTGCCATTGCCCAGTCTGTAAGGATTCCCCGCATGGTCGAAGTAGGGTATCGCTAACCCTGTCAGGCTATAACCAGTCAGTTTTTTTCCTTCGGTTCTGGTTTTTATTGTTGAGTATCTCGCATCTATTATATCTGCATCATCCAATGCACAGCTACGCAATTTGGCTGAGTGTTTTGGCGATATATTCTGTGTTAAAATAGTTGGAGTCGATTCAATAAATTCTGATTGTAGCTGATTAGATATAAAGGTCATAAATATATAAATCCCTGATATGAGATTGCCCCTTGGTAGTCTTATTTTTTTGTGGATATAGAGATTGAACTGAAGAACTAAGTTTAATATTTTTGTCTATTCTTCGGTTTCCGTCTTTTCTCCCGCTTGAATTTCGCGAACGTCAAAATCGTGGCCGCAAGACTTGCCCGATCGTCTCCATACTTCCTGGCTCCACCAAATATCTGATGAGCCACAAAACGGGCACTTGTCTACCTTAGTCATATATATATCTATGTTTTCCGAAAGTGCTGGGACTGGGTAGGATGGAACGGAAATTTACAAGTTTCAAATTAATTAATAGGTGTATTTGTGGGATATCTGGAGATAGTTCTAATAAGCTATATTTTTAGATGGGTACTTGTTAGCATTTTGAGAAATTTTGGGACAATGAGCGCGAATTCCTGTACTCGCAGGTTTGCTGAGAACTCGCGCTGATTTGCTGGCTGTTGTTAGTCTGGCTTGTCTAGGTCAGAAAGCCACTCCCACAGCTCATCCTCTAGTGTTTCCAGGTCTCGATCGGCACCTTTCGAGGGACGATCGTGATATCCGCCCATGCCGTCAAAGGGATAGCCTTGTTCTTCGGCCAGATTGCCGCCCATGCAATTACAGGCAGTGCAGATCCAAGTTATTCCGGTCTGAACGATCGAGCCTTCGGCTTTGCAGAATTCACAGGTATCGGGTATCTCGTACATCGATCTTTCTAACTTTGCTTTGTCTCTAGAGTCTGGTGGTTAGGGTCTGGGGCTGCTGGGTGTCGATCGATAATCTCGATCGAGGTCGATCGCTCCTGGACGCATCCAGTTCGATCGAATCGATCGATTAGTTCAGTTCGGGATTTACGATTGGGTGCCTACCTATTCCTCTTCTGGTCACTGTTGGACGGGATGGGATTAAAAGTCTATATCTGGTTGACATACACTTTAGGCAGACGGGGCACCAATTGCAGATTAAATTAGCGGGTCGGTGGTAGCAGACACAGCAAGGGGGGATCTCTGGTTCCATACTTCCGTATTGGGTTGAGGATAAAATCTCTGTCAGTCTGGCTAGTAATCCCATTCAGATCGGAACGAGGGTGCTGGTTTTTGGACTGGGGGCAGGGTTAGGATCACCGAAATTTTGGCGTCGGGGTCGATCGGCTTGATTTTCCGCTCTAAGCACGCCATACA